>NZ_JBMQQZ010000060.1:0-10246 GCF_057362025.1 Bordetella sp.
ACATGACGAAGACCCAGGCAACGCTGATCGGCCTTATCGCGGTGGTCCTGTGGAGCTCCATCGTCGCGTTGCTACGTGGCGTGGCAGAGGCCATGGGGCCGTCCGCGGGGGCGGCGCTGATCTTTACGGTGGGTTCCGTCCTGCTGCGCCTGACGGTAGGCATCCCGCCACGTCGGGCATCGCCGCGCGCCTATCTGTTCGCCGGCGGTTTGTCCTTCGTTGCCTACGAGCTGTGCCTGGCGCTTTCCCTCGGGTACGCGACCAGCAGCCGCCAAGCCATCGAAGTCAGTCTGGTCAATTACCTGTGGCCGAGCCTGACGATTCTTTTCGCCGTCGCATTCAACAAGCAGAAATCCACGGCGTGGATCGTTCCCGGCGTGCTTCTGGCCTTCATCGGCGTGTGGTGGGCGCAGGGTGGCGCGCAGGGACTGGGCCTCGCCGCCACGATGGCGAATATCCGTGGCAATCCTCTCAGCTACGGCCTGGCGTTCGCGGGCGCGCTGATCTGGGCCACGTATTGCACGGTGACGGCGAGGATGGCGAACGGGGCGAGCCAGGTGACGCTGTTCTTCGCGCTGACGGCACTGGCGTTCTGGATCAAGTCCCTGGTGGGCGGCGATACCGTGATGCACCTGGGCTGGAGCGTGGCGGTGCAGATCGTGTTGGCCGGCGCCGCGATGGGCTTCGGTTACGCGGCCTGGAATTTCGGCATCCTGCACGGGAATATCGCGGTGTTGGCCGTGGCGTCGTATTTCATCCCGATCTTTTCCTCCGCGCTGGCGGCGGTGCTGCTGTCGGCGCCGTTGGCGGCGGGATACTGGAACGGCGCGGCGATGGTGTGCGCCGGTTCGTTGATGTGCTGGTGGGCGACGCGGTCGCGATCCCGGCATCGACGAACCGGCGGTGTTGAACGAACCGCCAGTGGCGGCTAGGTAATCAACTTGACGAGGGCGGGCACCGTCAGCACCGCCGTGTAGTAGCCCATGAACTGGACGCCCGTGTTGAACGCGAAGGCGCGGGAAAGCAGGCCGCCCAGCAGTCCCATCGTCAGGATGACCAGCAGGCCCAGGAGCTGTCCTTCCCAGACGCTGATCACCACGATCAGGCCGACGAAGGTTGCGATGATGGCCTCGTGGCTGACCTTGCGGGATACGAACAGCGCGGCGCGCCGGGCGTAGTTCATGGCGAAGGGATAAGAGACGAGGGACGCGATGACGACGGCCAGCATGCCGTATCCCAGGAACTCCCAATGGTTCATCAGGTTGTGCAGGTTGTGCGTTTGTCCGGTCGCGCTGTCCACGGTGAATCGCGGCGGCGCGTTGAACAGCGGTGCCGCCGGTCCGGCCGCGACCGGGCTCAGCGGCAGGCCGAATGCGATCAGGGGAATCAGCGCTTCGGCGATGTAGGTGGCTTCCGTGACGCCATTGCGCGCGCCCAGGACCGTCGTCAGCCGGTGATACGCGTGCCGGATGCGCGAGCCCACCATTTCGCCCATCACCACGGTCATAGCGACCGGGCTGAAGACGAAGGTGGCGCTGGAGACTGCCGCCGTGGCCAGCGTCCAGCGGGTCTGGGTGCGATCCAGGACCTTGAAGGGATTGGGGAAGTAGCCGGACCAGCCCTTTACATCGGGCGCGAGCGATAGCGTGCGTACCTGCTCGCGGGCCATCCGCTTGCGGCCCTGCGGCGACAGGACGGCGAACAGGTCGGCGATCAAGGGGCCGATGGCGATGCCAAGGAAATAGCTGACGCTGAGTTTGACGCCGTACTTGGCGGTCAGGCTTTGCAGGGCGATGATGACCATCACGAAAGGCACCAGCAGGGCCACCGAGGCCCAGCGGCCGGCGGAGAAGTAGGCGATCAGTACGGCGGCGGCCAGGAAGATCCAGGGCGCCGATCGCGTGATGGCCGGGCCGAAGGGCGCGAGCAGGACGGCGAACAGGACCGCGAGCGGGACGGCGATGAAGGCGGCGATGATGCCGCCGGAGATCATCTTGCGCAGGGCGATATGCGGCACGCCGAGTTTGCGCAGCATGTTGGCGTCCTGCAGCAGTGGTGTCGCCATGGTGTCGCCCGGAATGCCCAGTAGCGCCGTCGGCACGGCGTGGGTCATGTGCTTGGCCACCGCGCCCGCCAGGAAAAACGTGAAGACGCCGGCGGGCGGGACGCCCAGCAAGGCCACGAGCAGGGTCAGCGGCGCGATGGTGGTGGTTTCGTCGGTGCCGGAGATCAATCCGATGGCGGCGAAGACGACTGCGCCGACGAGGCCCATCGCGGCCGCTGCCAGGATCTGGTTGAACAGTGCGGGGTCGCTCATGCCAGTGCCTCCTTTGCGCGCGCCATGCGTGGGGCTCTCGTTTCCACCTGTCCGGCGAAGAGCTCTTGCAAACCCAGTTCGCGCAGTTCCTGCAAGGCCGCCGGGGGCAGGTCGTCCAGGGTACCGAGTCCGCCGGGCTCGTTGGCCAGTTCTGCCAGGACTTCCTCGCGCCACGCGGGGTCGGCGCGCGAGGTGTCCTCGACGACTTCGCGCTTGGGCGGGAACAGTCGCGCGCACACCACGCCCGCGATCACGCTGCCCGCCAGGCCGGCGAGCATGGCATAGGCGTGGGCCAGCTCCACGGACGATGCCAGGCCGCGCAGCCAGTGACCGGCCGCGACGAAAGCGGCCACGCTGATTGCGATGCCGATGACGATGGACCAGGCCAGGTGGCGCAGGTCGACGGTATCGCTCCATACTTCGGCAAGCCGCCACGCGGGGTCGCGGGGCGGTCCGGCATGCTGCCCGGATGGGATGGGGGCCATGCTCATGGTTATCTCCTCCTTCTGGTTGCGGCCGGCGCGGGCGGCGAGCCCGGCACCGGTCGTCATTCTTCTACTGTGATGGCGGTCCCCGCCGATACTACCCGTGCTCCCGCAGTGCTTGCAGCAAGGCAATGGCGCGGTCCGTGCGCACGTCTTTTTCCTCGGCCATGCGCCGGGCGATGGTGTCGATTTCCTTGCCGGTCGCGCCCGCCGTCAGCGCGATATTGCGCGCATGCAGCGCCATGTGGCCGCGCTGTATGCCTTCCGTCGCCAGCGCGCGCAGGGCGCCCAGGTTCTGCGCCAGGCCGACGGCGACCGCGATCTCCGCGAGTTCCTGCGCCGAGCGCACGCCCAGGATCTTCAAGGCCACCCGCGCCAGCGGATGGGTCTTGGTGGCGCCGCCGACCAGCCCCATGGCCATCGGCATTTCAATCGAACCGACCAGTGCGCCCGATGCGTCCTTCTCCCACGCGGTAAGCGAGGTATAGCGGCCCGTCCGCGCGGCATAGGCATGCGCGCCGGCTTCGATCGCGCGCCAGTCGTTGCCGGTGGCGACGACGACGGGGTCGATGCCGTTCATGATGCCCTTGTTGTGGGTGGCGGCGCGATAAGGGTCGACGGCGGCGAACGCCCAGGCATCGAGGATGCCTTCGATGATTTCCTCGCCGCCGCGTTCCCGGGTGGCCAGGGCCTGTGGCGTCAGCCTGACCCGCGCGCGCGCGAGCCGCAGGTCCGCCAAGTTGGACAGGATGCGCAGCCGCACCGAGCCGCCGGTGATTTCCTCGACCAGCGGCGCGACGGCCTCGGCCATGGTGTTGACGGTGTTGGCGCCCATGGCATCGCGCACGTCCACGATCAGATGGACCACGGCCATCGGGCCGCGCGGCGTATCCGCGAAGATGTGGATGTCGATGTCGCGGCAGCCGCCGCCCAGTTCGACCAGCAGCTTGTCGCGGCTGTTCGCCAGCGCGAGGATGCGGTCTTTGGCCCGCAGCAGGGCAAGGCGCGCGCCTTGCGGGTCGGTCAGGCCGAGGATCTGTATCTGGGCCCGCATTACGGGGTCGGTACTGGAGGTCTCGAAACCGCCGCATTCGCGCGCCAGCTTGGCCATATAGGACGCGGCGGCGACGACCGAGGGTTCCTCGACGGCCATGGGCACCAGCACGTCCCGGCCGTTCACCTGGAAATTGGCGGCGACGCCCATCGGCAGTTCGAACGTGCCGATGACGTTCTCGATCATGCCGTCGGCGCGATCCAGCGCCAGGGCGCCGGGGCGGGCCAGGGCGGTTCTTTCCTCATCGTTCAGATCGACGGCGCGCACGATGGCCTCCAGCCGCTCGGGCGGGGACAGGGCGCGGAAATTGGAAAGGCGCGAATCGACCACTATGAATGTTCCTTATAAGAATCAACGGGTCGATGCTAGGTAAACTGTACCGCCATTGACAGGTACAGTTTGGGCCAACAGTACCATCGCACTGCACCAATTTCGAAGGAGGGCAGCGGCCATCGTGGACGGGGATGACAGCGGCAAAGCGGCGCGGAGCAGGCGGCACGCGCCCATCGCGGAAGGCCTGGCGCGCCTGATCGGGCAACAGATCGCCGATGGCGTATACCGCGCGGGCGACAAACTGCCGTCGCTGCGCGAAGTGGCCCAGTTGCACCGCTATGCCAAGAACACGGTGGTCGTCGCGTTCGAGATGCTGGTGGCCCAGGGGCTGGTGGAGCCGCGCCGAGGCTCGGGCTTCTATGTGGCGGACCGGCACTACGCGCGCAAGCCCATGGAGGAAGAATCGGGCCAGTTGAGCCGGGCGATGGATATCGTGTGGCTGATGCGCGAGCAGTTGAAGACGCAACCCGACGCGGTTGCCGTCGGCGACGGTTTTCCCCCGGTGGAGTGGCTGGCCGACATGCGCATGGACCGCTATCACCAGAAGGTGGTCCGCACGGGACTGGGCAGCCTGTTCCGCTATGGCAGCCGCTTCGGTTATGCGCCCCTGCGTGAAAGCCTGGTGCGCAAGCTGGGCGATATCGGGGTAGAGGCGTCGGCGTCCCAGGTGGTGCTGACGCACGGCGCGAACGAAGCCATGGATTTGCTGGTGCGCTATTTCGTCGCGCCCGGGGCCGCCGTGCTGGTGGACGATCCCGGGTATTACCCGCTGTTCGGCAAGCTGAAGCTGGCGGGCGCGCGCATGCTGGGCGTGCCGCGCCTGCCGGACGGACCGGACCTGGCGGAGCTGGAGCGCCTGCTGGCGCGCGATAAGCCGCGGCTCTTCTTTACGCAGTCGCTGGCGCACAATCCCACGGGATCGGACATCTCGGCGGCGAAGGCGTACCGGGTGCTGCAGCTATGCCAGGCACATGGCGTGAAAGTGGTGGAGAACGACCCGCTCGCCGATTTCAAACTGACGTCGGCGGTACGCCTGGCCGCGCTGGACCAGCTCGCGGGCACGATCTATATCGGGAGTTTTTCCAAATCGTTTTCCGCCGCGCTGCGGGTCGGGTTCATCGCCTGCGATTCCGCGCTGGCGAGCGACCTGGCGGACCTGAAGGCGTTGGTGCACGTGAGCAGTTCCGAATACTGCGAACGGATGGTCGATGTGATGCTGCGCGAAGGGCACTACGAGCGCCACCTGTTCCGCCTGCGCCGCCGGCTGGAGGCGGCGACGGCGCGGGCGCTGCAGGTCCTCGATGAGCTGGGTGCCGAGGTCTTCACGCGCCCGGCGAGTTCGCTCTACCTGTGGTCCGCGTTTCCCGGCATCGAGGACACGGTAGCGCTGGCGCGCGAATTGATGCCGGAAAAGATCCTGCTGGCACCGGGGCGGGTGTTCAGTGTCGATGCCGATAAGGTGTCGCGCTGGTCCCGGTGCAACGTCGGCGCGCTGGCGGACGACCGCTTCCGCGAGGCGTTGCGCGCGCGATTGGGATGAGGGTCGTGTGGCGATCATCGGCCGGCGGTAATGCACGGGATGGGCTGCGACTGGAGACGCCTTCGCAGCGATGATGTAGAGATTCGCCGCATTTTTCGCGTAGAAGGTTGCCTGCGCGGCGAATAACGTGGGCAATCTCCGCATGAATAGCGGAGATTATTTCTATATCTGGCAGGCCAACGCTTGGCCGGACTGGCGCTACGACCTGGCGGAGCTCGCCGAGCCACTGGCGCGCGCCAGCCGTGTCCAAGGCTTGCTTTTGGGCCGCCTTGCCGATGTCGGCGCGGGCCTGCGCGCCGAGGCCAGTCTGGCGACGTTGACAGACGACGTGGTCGGGACCAGCGAAATCGAAGGAGAGCATCCGAATATTGCTTCGGTGCGCGCTTCGATCGCTCGCCGCCTCGGCGTGGACATCGGCTCCCTGGCTCCCGTGGATCGCCACGTGGAGGGCGTGGTTGAAATGGTGCTCGACGCCACGACGCATTACGCCCGGCCGTTGACGGCGGATCGGCTGTTTGCGTGGCATGCCGCGTTGTTTCCGACCGGCTATTCCGGCCTGAGCAAGATCGCCACCGGGACGTGGCGGGACGATCGGCATGGCCCTATGCAGGTCGTCTCCGGTCCCGTCGGCCGCCAGAAAGTGCATTACGAGGCGCCCCCGGCAGACCGCCTGCCGCAGGAGCTGGCGCAGTTCCTGGCATGGGTGAACGTGCCAACGCCGGAAGAACCGGCACTGCTGCGCGCCGGCCTGGGGCATTTGTGGTTTGTCACCCTGCACCCTTTCGATGACGGCAACGGGCGCATCGCGCGTGCGATCGGCGATCTGCTGCTGGCCCGCGCCGAGGGAAGCCCGCAACGCTTCTACAGCTTGTCGGCGCAGATCCAGCGCGAGCGCAAGGCCTACTATGAGGTATTGGAACGCACCCAGAAGGGAACGCTGGACGTTACGGACTGGCTGCTGTGGTTCCTGCGGATGTTGGACGAGGCCGTGGCGCACGCCCATCGCGCGCTGGACGCCGTGCTCGACAAGGCGCGCTTCTGGCAGCGTCTGTCGGGTGCCTCGCTTAACGGGCGTCAGGTGAAGGTGCTTAACCGTTTGCTCGACGGCTTCGACGGCAAGTTGACCAGCAGCAAGTGGGCGGCGCTTGCCAAGTGTTCGCCCGACACCGCATTGCGGGACATCAACGAACTGGTGCAGGCCGGCGTGTTGCAACGTTCGGCGGCAGGGGGGCGCAGTACCAGCTATGAGCTGGCGCATCCCCGACCCGTCAATCCAGCTTGACTGCCGCCGGTCCGGAGAACGGGATCTGCATCCTGTCTTCGCCGAAGAAAATGTGGCCCTTGTAGACCTGCGCAATCTCCCGCACGATGCGTTCGCGCAGGCCCGGCCGGTCGAACTGTTCCGTCACGTGGGAAATCACCAGGTTGCGCACGTTGGCCGCGGCGGCCATTTCCGCCAGTTCCATATGCCCCATGGTGAACGCCGCGAAGGTTTTGCTGGGGGCGGTGCCTGACATGTAGTGGCACATATGCACCAGCACATCGCAATCCTGCGCCAACGCCGAAAGCGCGCGGCTGGGGCCGGTGTCGCCGGAGTAGACGAAAGACTGTCCGTCGGCATCCAGCCGGTAGCCGTATGACACCAGGTGCGGCGCGAAATGATTGACCGGCGCGACGCGGACCGTCCATCCCTTGCCCTGCACCGTGGCATCGTCCGCGACCTCGTGCAGGACGGGGACCGGCCGCGCGCGCTGGCCCACCCCGCCGCGCGCCTGATAGACATCGATGCTGGCCTGGTTCTGCGTGCGCGAGATCAGGTCCGGGCCGAAGGCGCCGTCGTCGGCGATCAGCCGTTCGGTAATCAGCTTCAACGGAGGCGGCCCGTAGACATGCATTTCGGGGATCTTGCCGGCACCCTGGTCCCACCGTGTGAGCAACAGGCGAGGATAATCGCCCATGTGGTCGTAGTGATGGTGGCTGAAAAAAGCGTGGGATACACGCGTGGCCGGTATGCCCAGTTCCAGCAGGCGGTGATGCGCGCCGAAGCCATGATCGAAGACCAGATAGTCGTTGCTGATCCTGACGACATAGCCCGAGCACATGCGGCGCAGGGAAGGGGTGGGCGTACCGGTGCCCAAAAGCCATAGTTCCATGGTGCTTCCTGTTGTTCGCCGTTATTCGGCCGAGATATTCAATTCCTTGATCAGCGCGCTGTACTTGCGCTGTTCGCCTTGCACGAAGTCGGCGAATGCGGCGACGGACATATCGGCTGTCTGCACGCCCTGTACCGCCAGCCCTTGCCGGACTTCGGGGGCTTGCAGCGCCGCGATAATGCGGTCGTGCAGCAGTTGCCGCCGGTCCGCCGGCACTCCCTTGGGAACGAAGAAGCCGAACCAGCCCGCGAGATCCAGTCGTGGATAGCCCCGGGCGGCGAGCGCGGGGACGTCGGGCAGCGCCGGGCTGGGCGTGCCGGATGTGACGCCCAGCGCATTCAGCCTGCCGCTCTTGACGAAGGGCACCGCGGGCGGCATTCCGGAAAAATAGATATTGACCACGCCGCTGACCGTATCCGTCACAGCCTGGCTGCCGCCCTTGTAGGGTACCGGCAGGATTTTGATGCCGGCGTCCTTGGCGAGCAGCGCGCCGGCGATATCCGCGGGACTGCCCGTCCCGGCGGTGGCATAGGTGATGGTGCCGGGCTTGTCTTTGGCAAGCTTCACCAGGCTATCGATATCCTTGGCGGGCACCGATGGATTGGCCACGAGCAGCAGCGGCGTGGAGCCTGCCAGCGCGATGGGCGCGAAATCGCGCGTGACGTTGTAGGCAACCCCTTTTTGGACCAGGGGGTTGATCACCATTTCGGACGTGTAGGCGAGCAATAGCGTATAGCCGTCCGCATCGGCATGTGCCACATAGTTCGCGCCGATGGAGCCGGCCGCGCCGGCCTTGTTTTCGACGATCACGGATTGCTTGAGGTCGGCCGACAGTCGTTTGCCGACGAAGCGCGCGATGACGTCGCCGGTGCCGCCCGGTCCGTAAGGCACGACGATACGTATGGGTTGGTCGGGATACCCGTTTGCATGGGCGGGCAGGGCGGCGCCGAGGGTGGCGATGCACAGGGCGACGGCGCCCGGCAGGGTTCGGCGGGATGCGGTTCGAGTGGGCTGCATAGGATTCCCCTTGGTTCTGTTATGTTCAAGCATGATTTTCTTATTATTATCATGGTTATTGTCATAACATAATGGTTATGTTCAGGGGGCGTGCAGGGCGCATGCTCCCGCTTCCAGCTTCCCGCCCCGTCCGGCGCCCCATCGCGAATGACCCTATGGACTCTCTGTTTTCCAAGCTGCGCATCAAGGATCTGGAACTCTTGCGTGAAATCGCCGCCGTGCGTTCCCTGACCGCCATTGCCGACAAGCGCGAGCTCACACAGCCGGCCTTGAGCCGCGCCTTGCGCGATATCGAAACCGCGCTGGGGACGCAGGTTTTTTCACGCGACCGCATGGCGCGGCTGGAACCCACGCCCCTGGGCAGCCTGATACTGGCGCGGGTGAACCTGCTGTTGGCCGAAGCGGAAGGCCTGCGAGGCGAGTTGCTGGCCTTCGAAGAAGGTCGGGGCACGCATTTGCGATTGGGCGTTATTCCATTTGTCTCGAATGAATTGATGCAGGCGATCCTGAAGGAATTGACCGCCGGGCAGTATGCGATGTCCATCAGTACCTACGAGGCTTCCACCGATCAATTGGTCTCGGCCTTGCGGCGCCAGGAGTTGGATGCGGTGCTGGGGAGGATTTCCGTGGACACCGCGGCGAACGAACTGCATCAGGAAAAGCTGTTCACGCAAAGCGCGTCCGTCCTCGTCAATGCGGGAAGTCCGTTGGCAAAGGAGAAAGCCTTGAAGCTGGAGACGCTGCATCGGCATGAGTGGGTATTGCCGCCCCAGGCCAGTCCGACGCGGCTGGCGTTCGCCCAGTTGTTCGTATCGCACGGCGCTACGCCGCCGTCCGCCCGCGTCGAAACGACGTCGGCGCGGCTGATCCATACGGTAATCAGCGGCAATGTCGCGGCCCTCGGGCTGCTGCCGCTGGATATCGCGGCGGAGTTGGAGAAGTGGGGCGGCGTGAAGGCAATCGGGCTGCCGGCGCCCTTCAAGATGCCGCCGGTTGGATTGATTACGCTGGCGAAACGCCGATACCTGCCGGCTGCGGGCATTCTGCGCGACGTCGTGCGCGGCGTACTGGCGCGTTCGGTCACCTACCGATAGTTCGCCGCGGCCGCGCGCCGGCGTCCCGCGGCGTCGCCTACCCTAGGCTTTCGCCATCGCCCGTGCCGTCAGCCGGCGCCGCGTGGCCAGCGCCACGACGGCGATGGCCAGGGGCGGGAAGGCGATCCAGCAGACCATGTCCCATCCGTAGTTGGCCAGTACCCCGCCGGACGAGAACGAGCCCAGCACCATGGTGCCGAACACGAGGAAGTCGTTGAAGGCCTGGACCTTATTCCTTTCCTCCGGCCGATGG
>NZ_JBMQQZ010000061.1:0-46673 GCF_057362025.1 Bordetella sp.
ATTTTGCATTGCACGTCGCATCGAGGCCGCCCAGCGCGGCCCCGCTGCGCCTACGCCGTAGTTGAATGCGACGGGCTGCATGCGAATGGCGGTGAGGATGGCAACGCGTTCATCATGCCACGTATCGTTGACCCTCTCGGCTCGATCGCCATCTTGCCCACGGCACATGCGGATGCGCGCATGCAACGGCACCCACTCCGGATGCAAGACCGTCGCACGAAAGCATCCGCGGCATACCGTACTGTGTAGGCGATCGCTGGCCGCGCTGGGCGGCCGGCGATCGACGTGCGCCGCAAAATCATCCAACGGCAGCAACCACCACCAACGAAGCGCAAGAACCCACCCCGTCGCAACGACCGCGATTAAGGCAAACCGGAGTCCGGCGGGGGTGGTGCCTGTCGGGGTCAGCCCGTTGAGGACGAGCGAGCGGAATCGAAGGGAGGCGTGGCGCGGACGCCATCACCAAGAACACCACAAGCCAACGCCCGCCGGACGAGATCAGCGCAGCGGTGCCCGGCGCCCGCGCGCCGGGACGGACGATCGGGCTGGCCCCGACAGGCACCACCCCCGACGGACGGCACAAGCAAAATACCCACGGACAGCGACCACCAACGGACCAGACCGGCAAGACACCGCCAACAGCAACCGTCAACGAACCCCTTCAGCAAGCCCCAGCCGCAGCAAGCGCCTATTCCCCCACGGAAGCCCCCCAGGCAAGCGGCTTCCCTTCCCACACGGTAAAGCCCTTCAAACGCTGGCTAACCCCCCAGGGCTGATTACCGTTGGACAACAGAATCAAAGGCGCCTGCGCCAGCATCAACGTATGCAGTTTGTCGAATATCGCCTGACGCTTCGCCGGATCGAGTTCCGAGAAACTTTCGTCGATCAACGCCTGCGCCTGCGGATCGTCCCACACCTTCCGCGGCTGCTTATCCTTGTTCCCGGAAAACTGCTCGTAACTCAAGGCCGGATCCAGGCGCGAGGAATAGCTGAACGAACTGATCTGGTAATTGCCCTTGTTGTAGCGATCCAGCTGCGTCGCCCATTCCAGAACCTCGATCTGCGCATTGATCCCGACCGCCTGCATCATCGCTTGCGCCATCACCGCCACCTGGTAGCTCGGCACGTGGGCGCGCTTGTTCGCGTAGATGACGATTTTCTCGCCCTTGTACCCTGCTTCCTTCAGCAGCTTCTGCGCCAGCGCCGGATCGTAGTGATAGGCCTGCGCCTGCACCTTGTCGTAAAACGACGAATCCCGCGAAACCGCCGAGGCATTGGGCGTGCCCAGGCCCTCCGTGGCCGCCTGCACGATCTGCGGGATATCCAGCGACGCCGCGATCGCCTGGCGCAGCTTGACGTTCTTCAGCAGCGGATCGCGCGTCTGGAACAGCAGCGTGTGCTTGGCGGAGTCCGAAGCGACCTGGATATGGATCTGCTTTTGCGACTTCAGCTCCGGCACGTCGGTATAGGGTATCTGGCCGGCGTCGATTGCGCCGGACATCAGGCCTGCCTTGACGGTGGATGCATCCGGAACGACCAGGAACTTGACTTCGTCCACCAGGGGCTTCTTGCTGCCCAGATAGCCGTCCGGCTTGTCTCCCGGTGGGGATACATAATCCTTGAACGCCTTCAGCACGATGTACTCGCCGCGCTTCCACTCACCCAGCATGAAGGGGCCGGTGCCGACCGGTTTGTCCCAACTGCCGTCGGCCTTGACGGAGGCCTTGTTCAGGATGGCCGTCATGCCGCAATCGGTGCGCGCGAGCGTATCGAGGAACACGGCGGACTTGTGATTGAGCTTCATCACGAACGTCTTCGCGTCGGGCGCAGACACCTCTTCCACCTTCAGGCCGTTGCGGCCGTCGAATTCCGTGCGGCAGCGCCAGTCCGTGGACGGATCCATGTAGCGCTTCCAGCTCCACATCACGTCGGCCGATGTCATCGGTTCGCCATTGTGGAACTTGACGCCGTCGCGCAGGGTGAAGGTGTAGGTAAGCCCGTCCGGCGAAATGTCGACGGACTTGGCCAGCAGCGGTCCCACCGCTCCATTGGCGCGGTACCCCACCAGGCCTTCCACCATGTTCAGGACCACGCCGTCGGTCGTGTCGTCGCGATTGACCCCCGGGTTGGTGGAGCGGATATCCGCCGGCTCGGAGATAACGTAGGACGAGGCATGGGCCGCGCCCGCGGCGGCAAGGAAGGCGGCCGCCAGGGCGGCGCGCAGAGGCGGAATGGGCTTCACGGAAGACTCCTTTGGGGACGCCTTAAATTTAGACAATATTGGCGCCAAATTTGGGCATTATGCGGAGTGCGCCCCGCCCGCGTAACCCGGACTTTCCCGAGTCAGGGCATGGTTTGCATCACATGCTCGCGAATGATTTTCTGCAGGCGCTTGACGTCGCGCGCCTGTACGGCGGCGACGATATCGAAGTGTTCGCGCACCGATTTTTCGATGCGGGCGCGCGTCATCCACTGCGTGGCGGGCGCCGCGACCGCGCGGCTGCGCATATCCTGGATCAGCGCCACCAGCTCGCGGTTAGCGCACATGTCGTACAGCGCCTCGTGGAACTGCAGGTTGACCTCGTACTGCTGCAGCAGCGTGCCGGTCAGCACCAGTTGCTCGAAGCGTTCGGCCATGGCGCGCAGCTGCGCGACCTTGGCATCGGTGACCTGGGGCATCAGGTCGGCCGCGGCACCGACTTCCAGCAAGGCGCGGATGTCGCGGATGTGGTTCTGGCGCGCTTCATCGATGGCGTGGACGTGGTAGCCGCGATTGGGCACATGCTCGATGACGCGCTTCTGGGTCAGATGATCCAGCGCGCGGCGCACGTCCAGCCGCTTGGCGCCGTAGCGTTCCTGCAGATCGATCTGCTTGAGCCACGCCCCCGTGCCGAACACGCCGGACTGGATGTCGCGGGCAAGTTGATCGGCCAATGACGTCGGGCCGGTGGAAGCTGCCGTCTTTGGCATGATGAGATTCCGTAATTGGGTCAGGCAGATTTTACGGACAATCACGCCGCCGCGGTGGCCTCAGGCGTTTCGGCGAAGCGCCATTTCAGGCGCACCCCGCCGCTTTCGGTCGACACCAGCATGGGGATCGCGGCCAACAGCCGCCGCGTGTAATTCTCGCGCGGGGCGTCGAAAATCTGGTCGCGCGTGCCCTGCTCCACGATGTTGCCGTCCTGCATGACGATCACCCGGTCGGCCACCTGTTCGACCACGCCCAGATCATGGCTGATGAACAGGCAGCTGAAGCCGTGCTTGCGCTGCAGTTCGGCGAACAGATCGAGGATCTGCGCCCGCACCGTGACGTCCAGGGCCGATACGGGTTCGTCCGCGATCACGAAGGACGGGCGGCGCACGACGGCGCGGGCGATGGCGACACGCTGGCGCTGTCCACCGGAAAGCTCGTGCGGATAGCGGGCCCCGTGCTCGGCGGACAAGCCCACTTCGTCCAGCACTTCGCGCACCCGGCGCCCCTTGTCGGCGGCGGCCAGGCCAGGTACCAGCCGTAGCGCCTCGCCCACCAGCTGGGCCACCGTCATGCGCGGGTCCAGCGACGAATAAGGATCCTGGAACACCATTTGGCAATTCAGACGGTAGTCGTTCCAGGCGGCGTGGGTGCGCGCGATGGGCTGGCCGCGGAAGAGGATCTGCCCTTCGGCCGGCGTAACCAGGCCGGCGATGGCGCGGCCCAAGGTGGTCTTGCCCGAGCCCGAGCCGCCGACCACGGCGACGACCTCGCGCGGATGCACGGCCAGCGAGATACCGTGCAGGGCACGCTTGCTGGCCGTGCGTGAGAACATACGCCTGCGGCCGGCGTAATCGACCACCAGTTGGCGTACTTCGACGACGGGCGCCTCGCGCGCGGGCAGGCGTGCCGGCATGCGGCGCGGCATCGCCTGCAGCAGCTTGCGGGTGTAGGGGTGTCGCGGCCGGGCCAGCAGATCCGCGGTCGAGCCGCTTTCGACGACCTCGCCCTGCGACATGACGATGACGCGTTCCGTATAGCGCGCGACCATGGGCAGATCGTGGCTGATCATGAGCACCGCGGTGCCGTGCTCGCGGGTCAGTCCCACCATCAGTTCCAGCACGTCGCGCTGCACCACCGCATCCAGCGCAGTGGTGGGCTCGTCGGCCACCAGCAGCGCCGGCGCCAGCAGCATCACGGAGGCCAGCATCATGCGTTGGCGCATCCCGCCGGAGAACTCGTGCGGCCAGGCGGCGAGCGCGCCTTCGGGATCGCGCAGCCCCACGCGCGCAAGCATATCCAGGATGCGCTTGCGACGCTCGCCCGCGCCCAGGTCGCGCCGATGCAATGCCAGGCCCTCTTCCAGCTGGCGCCCTATCGTCATGGAAGGATTGAGCGAGGTCATGGGTTCCTGGAACACCATGCCGATGCGAGCCCCACGCAGGCGCCGCAGCACCGCCGGTGTGGCGCGCGTGATATCCGTGCCTTCGACCAGGATGCGGCCGCCGACGCGGACCAGCGGCGGCGGGGTCAGGCCCAGGATGGCGCGCGCCGCTTGCGTTTTGCCGCTGCCCGATTCGCCGACGATACCGACCATCTCGCCAGGGGCGATGTCGAAGGAGACGTCGCGTACGATCTCGCGCCCGCCATGCCCGACAGCCAGGGTCAGGCCTTGCACGCTGACCAGGGATTGCGCCGCGCCGCTCATTGCATGCCTCGCATGCGGGGATCGAGGCGGTCGCGAACGGCATCGCCGAGCAGGTTGATGCCCAGCAGCGTCAGCGCGATGCACAGGCCCGGCAGGATGGAAAGGTAAGGCGCCTGGGACAGGAAGGGCCGCGCCGCCGACAGCATATTTCCCCAGGTCGGCGCGGGCGGCGGAACGCCCAGGCCCAGGAAGGACAACGCGCTTTCGGCCAGCACCACCCAGCCGAACATCGACGTGGCCAATACCGTCAGGGGCGCCACGCAGTTGGGCAGCACATGGCGGCCCATGGTGTAGAGCTCGGAGTTCCCCAGCACGCGCGACGCTTCGATGAATTCCTTTTCGCGCAGCGACAATACGGTGCCGCGCACGATGCGCGCCACCGAGGGCGTATAGGCCAGGCCGAGCGCCAGGATGATGCCGTACTTGTTGGCGCCCACCACGGCCAGCAGGCCCAGCGCCAGCAGCAGGCCGGGGAAAGCGAGCAGCGCATTGTTGAACGCCATGACGATGCGGTCCGTCCAGCCGCGCACGAAGCCGGTCAGCACGCCTACGCAAGTGCCCGCGAACAGCGCGAAAGTGACCGTCAGCAGGCTGATCCACACGCTGGCCGACGCGCCGGCCATCAGCCGCGATAGCTCGTCGCGGCCGAATTCGTCGGTGCCCAGGAGAAAGGCGCCGCCGGGCGCGCGCAGGCGCGCGACGAAGTTGATTTTGAGCGGATCGTGGGGCGTCCATGCGACGCCGACGATGGCGGCGACGACGATCGCGCCGACCAGGACGCCGCCTACCAGCGCATTGGCTGCCATGCGTTTCTTCATTCGACGGTCACCCTGGGATCGAAGATGGGATAGCACAGGTCGACGACGAGGTTGACGACCACGTAGATGACGGCCACGAACAGCAGGCAGCCCTGGATCACCGGGTAGTCGCGCCCGAAGATGGAATCCACCAGCAGCCGGCCCAGGCCCGGTATGGTGAAGACGGTCTCCACCACCGCGATGCCGCCCAGCAGATTGCCCAGCACCAGGCCGATCAGGGTCCAGGTGGGGCCGAAAGCGTTCTTGAAGGCATGGCGCATCAAAACCGTGCGTTCGGACAGACCCTTGGCGCGCGCATGGGTGATGTAGTCCAGGCGCAGGACTTCCAGCGTACTGGCGCGCGCCATGCGCATGATGACGCCGATCTCGTGCAGGAACAGCGTAAGCACCGGCATGGCCAGGTACAGCAGGCCGGCGCGCCAGTCGCTGGCGACCGACACGTAGCCGACGACCGGCAGCCATTGCAGCTTGACCCCGAAGAACAGCAGGAGCAGCAGACCGCCCCAGAACGTGGGGATGGACACCAGCAGCGTCGCGCCGCCGACCAGCATCACGTCGGGCAAGGCGTTCTGCTTCCAGGCGGCGATCATGCCGGCAGGCCCCGCCACGACGCTGGCCAGGAGGACGGCCGCCAGGACTACCTGGGCGCTGACCAGGAAGCGATCCCATACCAGGCCCAGCACCTGTTGGCCGGTGGTGATGGACACGCCCAGGTCGCCATGCAGCATATTGCGGAACCAGATGCCGAACTGCACGGGCCAGGTCTGGTCCAGCCCCAGGCGCGCACGCAGGTCCGCCAGGCTGGCGGGATCGGCCAGGTCGCCCAGCATCAGTTGCGCGGGGTCCCCGGGGATCAGCCGGATCATGACGAACACCGCGACCGCGACGATCAGCAGCGTGGGCAGCGTCATGACGATGCGGGTCAGCGCGAAACGCAGCATGGCTTTCGTCCTAGGCCACGGGGGCCGGTTAACGCCGGCCCGCGCGGGGACCGGGCTGCTTGGCGCGGGTTCATCGTACCGGCATCGTCCGCTTAAGACTCGCCGCGGTCCTGCCGCAGCACCTTGGCGAAGAAGTCCTGCACGATGCCGACGACTTTCAGGCCATCGTGCGGGACGTTGTCCACCACATCCATCTCTACGGCCACGCCGGCGGCCTCGAAGGATCGCCGCAAGGTAGCCAGGCGCTCGGGGCGCGTGCGGCCGGCGTCGTTGCAGCCGGGCATGTAGTACTTGCCGCCCGGCTGGTGGGTGATTTCCCAGGTTTCCAGGTCGGCCTTGCCGACCACCATATGCACCGCGACGCGCCGCAGTGCGTCCAGATCCAGGGACTTGCCGAAGCGCGCCGCCATATCGCGCGTGCCCACCCACCAGTCCTTGTCCGCGTCCAGCAGCGTGACGGAGCCGGGCGCGCCGATGGACACGGCGCGCAGCCGTTCGGGATGCAGCACCGCGAAACGATTGACGAACTGTCCGCCGCCCGAATAGCCGAACAGCATGAAGCGGCTGAAATCGCAGCCGAACTTGCCGGCGACTTCGTCCACCATATCCAAAAGCACGTCGTCGTAGCGGATATCGCCTTCGCGCAAATGCTTGAAGCCGTCGCGGTTGCCGTCGCCCAGCACGCCGGCCGGGAACAGCGGGCACAGGACCACGCAATCGTTCCAGCGGGCGAATTCCGCGAAGGCATCGCGGTACTCGACAAAAGCGCGGCCCGTGCCGTGCACGATGACGACCAATTGCATGGGCCGCCGCGCCTGCGCGATGTGCGGCGGGACGTAGGTGCAGTAGGAAAACCGGGGGTCGCTGCGCGACGCGTAGATGATGCCGGGGCCGAGGTCGTACAGGGCCCGCGCCAGGCTGGCGCTGTCGGCGGCGGAAGAGTCTTGGGGCATGGAGCGCTCGATGGAAAAGAAGCGTCGTGCGGCGCGGCGCGTGCCGCACGACATGCTGCCTAAATTGGCGCCAATATTATGAACACCGGTGGCTGCCGACAAGACGGGTAATCCCCTAGCGCGGCGGAGCGCGGGCCGCCATTGGCGCCGCCACGGCGCAACTGGTAAGGTCGGGGTGCCCGTCGGGCGCCCGATCCGGGCGGCACGCGGGAACAACGATTGCTGGTCTTCGGCCCACGCGAGGCATGCGCGGCCGGCACCAGGGTTTTTCAACGTTGAAGATGGCGAGTTCGCTTATGTCCTATCTATCGCGTCTACGGACCACGCCTTCGGTGCTGGTACGCCTGATCGTCGCATCCGGCCAGCAGTGGTCGGAGCACCGCGCGTCGAGCAAGGGCGCGGCCCTGGCGCTTTACACGATTTTTTCGTTGGCGCCCATGCTGATCCTGGTGATCGCGGTGGCCGGCGCGTTCTTCGGCGAACAGGCCGTGCGGTCCGAACTGGTCGGCCAACTGCGCGACCTGATGGGCGATCGCGGCGCGGAAGTGATCCAGATCGTCCTGGCCAGCGCGCACGAATCGGGCAGCGGCCTGGTCGCGACGGTCATCTCCATCGGCGTGCTCATATTCAGCGCCACCACCGCCTTCGCGGAGTTGAAGCAAAGCCTGGACGAGCTATGGGAAGTGCGGGGCCAGGGGCGCAGCGGCGTACACGGCATGGTGCGCAGCCGCCTGCTGTCTTTCGGCCTGGTGCTGGTGCTGGCCCTGTTCCTGCTGATATCGCTGACCGTGAATGCCGCCCTGAGCGCGGCGCACGACTACTACGGCGAACTGTGGACCAACTCCGCGTTCGCGATGGTCGCCGAGGTGCTGTCCGGCGTGTTTTCCTTCGCGGTGGTCGCCGCACTGTTCGCGGTCATCTACAAGCTGCTGCCCAATGCGGTGATCCCCTGGAAGCACGTCGTGCCAGGCGCGATCGTCACGGCGGCGCTGTTCCTGTTGGGGAAATGGGGGATCGGCCTGTACCTGGGGCGTGGCGCGGTGGCCTCGGCCTACGGCGCGGCCGGCTCGGTGGTGGCCTTGCTGTTGTGGATCTACTATTCGGCGCAGATTTTCTTCTTCGGCGCGGTCTTCACGCGCCAATACGCGCTATACATGAGCCGCGAGGAAGAAACCGCACAGCCCGCGCCCTAGCCTGGGCGCACCTCCCGCTGGAGCCACCGATAGATGGATACGGAACCGCCCGCCGCCGCGCCGCGCCGTTCGATGCTTTCTTATGCCTTTTTCCACTTGCTGGACCCGCTGCGCCGCATGGTCCAGGCCGTGCGCACCCTGGGCTCGCCTTACCAGCGCTACCGCCACGCCCGCGCGCTGCACGGCATGCGGGTGGCGCTGGCACTGCTGGCGACGCTGGTACTGTCGCGCGGCCTGGACCTGCCGCACAGCATATGGGCCAGTGTTTCACTGTTGACGGTCATCGGCGGCATCCAGCATCAGGGCAACATCCGCAGAAAGGCGATGGAGCGCGGGATGGGTACCCTGCTGGGCGCCGCGGCCGGCCTGCTGCTGATCCTGCTGGACCAGTACGGCAGATCGCCGGCGGCGACCATCGGCGCCATGTCGTTGATCGCCGGCCTGTGCGCCTACTATGCGATCGGACGCGGCGGCTATATCGCCCTGTTGACCGCCATCACGATGATGATCGTCGCGGGCGAGGGCGACGATTCCATGACCATGGGCTTGTGGCGAACCCTGCAGGTGTGTATCGGTATCGCCGTCGCACTGGTCTTTTCGTTCGCGCTGCCGCTGAACGGCAGCTACGCATGGCGCTATGAGCTGGCGTTGAACCTGCGCCGCATGCAGCGCGTGATCCGCCGGCTGCAAACCGACAAACCGCTGACGCCCGAAGCCCGCAGCGCCGTATTTGCCGACCTGGGCAAGCGCTCGATCGCGCTGCGCGGCCTGATGCCATCGGCCGCCAAGGAAATGCGGCTGTCGTCGGCGCGGATGGAGGAGATCCAGCATCATCAACGGGCCATCATGGCCTCGCTGGAGGTGATATCCAGCGCGCGGCTGCAGGAGCCGCGCGAAGTGCAATTGGCCCTGGCACGCGCATTCCGCGGCGATATCGGGCAGGACATGCGTATGGGATTGCTGGCCATCGCGCGGGCGCTGCGGGCCGGAGATACGTCGGGGCTGGATACGGCTCCCGTCCGGAGGACCCCCGGCGTGGCTGGCGCACCGGCCACCCGCGCTGGCGCGGACGATCCCGCCGATGGCGGGACGGCGGGCCATGCCGTGGAACAGGCGGTGCCGGTCGCTGTCCTGCCCCCGGCCATGCAGGGACCGGATTGGGTCATGCGCGAAACGGCGGCGCAGATCGACCAGTTGCGCCGCGCGCTGTTGGTCCTGCCGCGCCAACGCAACTAGTCCGCCCGCATTGCCGTGCCCCGCCCGTCGCGAACGGGCCAGGTGGCGATGCCCATATCCGGCGCCCGCGCCTGCCCGTGCAGGACGTAGCGATACGACCCTGCCAGGCGGGCCGGACCCTACCGCGTATCCCGCGCCGCCGGCAGGGGCACGCGCAGGCGCTCGCTCCAGGCGCTCATCTCGCTCCACAACCCCGGTTCGATCGGGATGCCGTGCGCCGCGCGGCGCGCGGCGGCGTCCAGTTCAGGATCGCCCGGCATGCGCGGCTGGCCGGGCTGTTCGGCCAGTTCGCGCGCCATGTGCTCGATCGTGGCGGCGAGCGTCGCGCCGCCGGGAAAGCGCGCGGGATCGATGACGATGAAGAAGGCGCCCAGGCGGCGCGGCAACTCCAGCTTGTCATACATCGGCGAAATATGCGGACCGTGCGGATTTCCATTCAAGGGACCGCACAGCAATTCGATCATCAGCGCCAGGGCGTAGCCCTTATGCCCGTACGACGGCCCGCCCAGGGGACGCAGGGCGCGCGCGGCGTGGGGATCGCGGGCGTCCAGGCCCTGCTCGTCCAGCGCCACGCCTTCGGGCAGCTCCATGGCCTCGCGGCGCGCGTTCATGACGCGATTCCAGGGAATGGAGGTCGTGGCCATGTCCAGGCAGACGGGTTCGCCCCCGGCGCGCGGAAAGGCGATGGAGATGGGATTCGTGCCGAGGAAAGGCACGTGGCCGCCGAACGGCGCGGCGATCGAATCGGAATGCGTGAAGCCGATGCCTATCATGCCGGCACGCGCGGCCTCGCGCGTGTACAGCCCGATGGCGCCGCAATGGGAGGAGTCGGATACGCCTACCGCACCCACGCCGCATTCCGCCGCGATCTCCATGGCCAGGCGATTGGCCCGGTACGACACGACAATGCCCAGCCCCTGCCCGCCCTGCACCTGGCCGGTCGCCGGCCCGCTGCGGCTGACGATAATGGCCGGGCGCGCCAGGATGGACCCGTGCGCCAGGCGGTTCAGGTAATGCGGCAGGCGCGCGATGCCGTGGGAATCGATGCCCCACAGGCTGGTCTGCACCAGGCCGCGCGCGACCAGCCGCGCATCGTCATCGGTCACGTCGTGCGCGCGCAGGCAGGCCGTGCCCCATTCGGTAAGCGCGTCGGCATCGCAGTGGCGCATGGGGCGTCCTACCAGTTCCATAGTGTTCCGTCGTGGGCAAGCCGGTTCACCGGCAGATAGGCGCGCTGGTAGGGGTACTTGCCCGCCAGCGCCTCGTCGATTTCCACCCCGTGCCCCGGGACGTCGCCGGGCACCATCATGCCATCCTCGAATCGATAGGCGTGCGGGAACACGGCATCCGTTTCTTCGGTGTGGCGCATGTATTCCTGCACGCCGAAGTTCGGTATCGCGATATCGAAGTGCAGCGCCGCCCCCATGCAGACCGGCGACAGATCCGTGGCGCCGTGGCAGCCGGTACGCACCTGGTACAGCGCCGCCAGGTCGGCGATGCGCCGCAGATGCGTGATGCCGCCGGCGTGCACCACCGTGGCCCGGATATAGTCGATCAACTGGTTCTGGATCAGGTCCTTGCAATCCCACACCGTGTTGAAGATCTCGCCGACGGCCAGCGGCGTGACGGTATGCTGGCGGATCAGGCGGAAGGCCTCCTGGTTCTCGGCCGGCGTCGGGTCTTCGATCCAGAACAGCCGATAGGGCTCCAGGGATTTGCCCAGCCGCGCCGCTTCGATCGGCGTCAGGCGATGGTGAACGTCGTGCAGCAGGTGCACGTCCCAACCGACGGCATCGCGGATCCTCTCGAACAGCCTGGGCGTGTGGTCCAGGTATTTTTCCGTGGACCAGTCGTGCTCCGAGGGCAGCGAGGCATCCGCGGGCTCGTAGAACATGCGGCCGCGGCCCACGCCGTAGACCGATTGCAGGCCGGGCACCCCACTCTGGGCACGGATGGCCCGGTAACCCATGTCGCGATAGCGCAGCACTTCGTCGGCGGTTTCTTCGATGTCGCGGCCGTTGGCATGGCCATAGACCATCACGCCCTCGCGGCTCTTGCCGCCCAGCAGCTGGTACAGGGGCAGGTTGGCGGCCTTGGCCTTGATGTCCCACAGCGCGGTGTCGACCGCGGCGATGGCCGTCATGGTGACGGGGCCCTTGCGCCAGTAGGCGCCACGGTAGAGGAACTGCCAGATGTCTTCGATCTGGTGGGCATCGCGCCCGATCAGGCAGGGAATGACGTGATCGGTCAGGTAGCTGGCGACGGACAATTCGCGGCCGTTCAGGGTGGCATCGCCGATGCCGGCCAGCCCCGCATCGGTTTCGATCTTCAGCGTCACGAAATTGCGGCCGGGGCTGCAAACGATGACGCGGGCGGATGTGATTTTCATGAAACGGATTCCAGGTATGGCGCGCGCGGCCCTTCCCCCGGGCGCGCGCGAAGGACGGGCCTTGCCCGGCGCTACATCACCGCGCCCAGTTGCCACGGGACGAATTCGTTCTGCCCGTAGCCATGCGCCTCGCTCTTGGTGACGCGGCCGGAGGCGGTGGCCAGCATCAGCCTGAATATCCGTTCCCCCATTTCCTCCACGGTGGCGCGGCCTTCCACGATGGCACCGCAATCGATGTCGACGTCGTCTTCCTGGCGTTCCCACAAGGCCGTGTTGGTGGACAGCTTCAGCGATGGTGCGGGTGCGCAGCCGTAGGCCGAGCCCCGGCCGGTGGTGAAACAGATCAGGTTGGCACCGCCGGCCACCTGCCCGGTCGCCGACACCGGGTCGTAGCCCGGCGTATCCATGAAGACCAGGCCCCGCGCGGTAACGGGCTCGGCGTATTCATAGACGTCGACCAGGTTGGTGGTTCCGCTCTTGGCGATGGCGCCCAGCGACTTTTCCAGGATGGTCGTCAGGCCGCCGGCCTTGTTGCCCGCCGACGGGTTGTTGTCCATCTCGGCATCGTTGCGGCGGCAGTAGTCTTCCCACCAGCGCAGGCGCGCCAGCAGCTTGTCCGCCACGGCGGGCGATACCGCGCGGCGGGTAAGCAGGTGTTCGCCGCCATAGATCTCGGGCGTTTCGGACAGGATGGCCGTGCCGCCATGCCGCACGAGCAGGTCGACGGCGGCGCCCAGCGCCGGGTTGGCGCTGATGCCGGAATAACCGTCGGAGCCCCCGCATTGCAGGCCCACCGTAATGTGGCTGGCGGGAACCGGCGTGCGCCGGACCCGGTTGGCCTCTTCCAGCATCCATTCCACCAGTTCAATGCCCCGGGCAACGGTCTTGCGCGTGCCGCCGGTGTCCTGGATGTTGAAGGTCTGCAACTGGCGGCTTTCGTGCAGTCCTTCCTGCTCCATCAGCCCGCCGATCTGGTTGGTTTCGCAGCCCAGGCCCACCATCATCAGGCCGCCGAAATTGGGATGGCGCGCATAGCCGCCCAGCGTGCGGCGCAGGACCTTCAAGGGCTCGCCCTCGCTACTGGTGGCGCAGCCGGCACCGTGGGTCAGCGCGACCACGCCGTCGACATTGGGGTAATCGGCCAGGGCACCCGGATTGATATCGCGGCGGAAGTGATCGGCGATGGCGCGCGCCACGGTGGCCGAACAGTTCACGGAAGTCAGCACGCCGATGTAGTTGCGCGTCGCCACGCGGCCATCGGCCCGGACGATGCCCTCGAACGTGGCGGGCGTATCGACATACGGCGTGGCATGGGCATCGCGGCCGACGGCGTAGTCGCGCTGGAACTCGCTGAATTCCAGGTTGTGGGTATGGACGTGCTGCCCGGCGGCGATGTCGTTGCGGGCGATGCCGATGATCTGGTTGTAGCGGCGCACCGGAGAACCGGCGGGGATATCGCGCACGGCGATCTTGTGGCCCGGCGGCACCAGGCCGACGACCGTCACGCCTTCGGCCGGCAGGCGGGTGCCGCCCAGCAGCTGGCGCCGCGCAATCACGACGTTGTCGGCCGCGTGGATGCGTATGACCGGGTTATCGATGGCGTTCAAGGTCTAGTCTCCTCTCGATGCGGCCCCTTCCGCGCGGAGGGGCGCGCCATGCGGACGCAGGTCAAGGCCTGGCGGCCGGGCGCGCGGCGGCCAGGACCTGTCGCCGCTAGCCGTCGATCAGCTCCGGATTCCAGGCATGGACGGGTTGCCGCTGTTCACCCAGGCCGTCGATGCCCAGGCGCATCGTATCGCCGTCCTTCAGGTACACGGGCGGCTTCATGCCCAGGCCGACACCGGGCGGCGTGCCGGTGGTGATGAGATCGCCCGGATACAGCGTCATGAAGCGGCTGACATAGCTGACCACCTGCGCGACATTGAAGATCATCGTGCGGGTATTGCCGGTCTGCATGCGCTTGCCATTGACGTCCAGCCACATGCCCAGGCTGTGCGGGTCGGCGATCTCGTCGGCGGTCACCAGCCAGGGGCCGACCGGCCCGAAGGTGTCGCAGCCCTTGCCCTTGTCCCAGGTGCCGCCGCGTTCGATCTGGTATTCGCGCTCCGAGACATCGTTGACGATGCAGTAGCCGGCCACATGCTTGAGCGCGTCCCCTTCGCTGACGTAGCGGGCCCGCGCGCCGATGACCACGCCCAGCTCGACTTCCCAGTCGGTTTTGACGGAGCCCTGGGGCAGGACGACCGGGTCGTTGCAGCCGACGACGCAGCTGGTCGGCTTCATGAAGACGACCGGTTCCGCCGGAATCGGCAGGCCCGATTCCGCCGCGTGGTCGGCGTAGTTCAGCCCGATGCAGACGAACTTGCCCATGCCGCGCCACGGCGGCGCGATACGCCCCGGCTCGGCCACCACCGGCAAACTGGACGGATCGACCTTGGCCAGCGGCGCCAGCCCCTGCGGCGTCAGCAAATCCGCGGTGATATCCGACACCACGCCGGACAAATCGCGAACCTTCCCGTCGCGGTCCAGCATGGCAGGTTTCTCGGCGCCCTTGGCCCCGTATCGCATCAGCTTCATCGTATTTCCTCGTACATGAATTCAACGTTCCAGCAATCTAACCCACCCGCGACACGCCAAGCCGCCCATCAGCCAACGCCGCCCCGAAAAAAACAGGTGCCCGCAAGCGAGGACGCCGACGATCCGGCTCCGCCACCCATCCAGCATTGCCCCCTTGAGGCGGAAGCGCGCAGCGCTTCGGGATGGGACTATCCACCACACCATCCCGCAAAAAACAGATGCCCCAAAACGGGGACGCCGATGATCCGGCCTCGCCGGTCCTCCAGCGTCGCCCCCTTGAGGGGGAAGCGCGTAGCGCTTCGGGGGTGGGCTCTATCAATTCGACCATCCACCGTCGATCACCTGTGTCGTGCCCGTCGTAAACGCGGACTCGTCGCTGGCCAGGTAGACGGCCAGCGCGGCGATTTCCTCGGCGCGGCCCAGGCGGCCCATGGGCTGGCGCGCGACGAACGATGCTTCGACGTCCTGCGGCGACTGGCCGTTCTGGCGCGCCTGCGCGGCGATGCGCTCGCGCAGCGACGGGGACTCTACCGTACCGGGACAGATGGCGTTGCAGCGGATGCCCTTGCCGACGAAATCCAGGGCGACGGATTTCGTCATGCCGACCACGGCGGCCTTGGTGGTGCTGTAGATGAAGCGGTTGGGGACGGCCTTGATGCTGCCCGCCACCGAGGCCATGTTGATGATGGAGCCGCCGCCCTTGGCCAGCATGCCGGGCAGGAAGCCCTGGATCAGGCGCATCATCGCGCGCACATTCAGCTCGACGGCGAAGGTCAGGTCGTCGTCCGTGGCGTCGAGAATGCCGCCGGCATGGACATAGCCCGCTCCGTTGAACAGGATGTCGACGCTGCCGGCGTCGGCCACCGCCCGCTTGACCGCCTGCGCGTCGGTCACGTCAAGCTCCAGGACAGTGCAATTGGGCAACTCCGCCAGCGCGCTCAGTCCCGTGGGATTGATGTCGGCGGCGATCACGCGCGCGCCTTCGCGCAGGAAGGCTTCCGCCGTCGCCCTGCCTATGCCCTGCCCCGCCGCCGTCACGAACGCCGACTTACCCGCCAATCGCTGACCCATTTTGCTACTGCCTCCGATGTCTATCAATTCCCCATGCCCAAAGCATGCGGCAACCACAACGTTATTTCCGGCACGTAGGTAATCGCGATCAGCGCCAGGAACAGCGGCACCAGCCATGGCAGGATCGCCATGGTGGTGCGCTCCACCGACAGCCGCGCGACGCGCGCCAGGACGAACAGCACCATGCCCAACGGCGGGTGCAGCAGGCCGATCATCAGGTTCAAGGTCATGATCAGGCCGAAGTGAATCGGATCGATGCCCAGCTTCAGCACGATCGGCAGCAGGATGGGCACCAGGATCGTGATGGCCGCGATGGTGTCGATGAAGCAACCCACCACCAGGATCAGCACGTTCGCCAGCATCAGGAAGACCCACTTGTTGTGCGTCAGGCTGAGGATGGCGTCGGTCAGCGCCTGCGCTGCCTGCGTGGTCGTCAGCAGCCAGGCGAATACCGACGCCGCCGTCACGATGAACAGCACGGACGCCGTGGTTTCGATGGTCTCGAACGTGGCCTTGGCCAGCAGGCGCAAGGTCATGCTGCGATAGCGCACCAGCCCCAGGAACAGGGCCCAAACGACGGCGGCGACCGCCGCTTCGGTGGGCGTGAACCAGCCCAGCGTCATGCCGCCGATCAGGATGACCGGCGCCATCAACGCCATGACGGCGGAAAAATTGAAGCGCCAGTCCAGGATCAGCAGCACCGCGAAGGCGATGATCGCGGCCCAGTTCGTCGAGATGCCCGCCCGCGTCATCGCCCAGATGGAGAACGGAAAGGCCAGGACGATCAACACTTCCAGCGTGGCCGTACCGAGGCGGCGCAGGTCGAATCGGACGTCGTTGCCCCAGCCGTTCTTGCGGGCGAAGTAGCCGACGGTAACCATCATCATGATCGTCAGCACGGCGCCCGGTATGATGCCCGCGAGGAACAGCGACCCGATCGATACGTTGGCCATCATGCCGTAGATCACGAACGGCAGCGACGGCGGGATGATCGGGCCCAGCGTGGCCGACGCCGCGGTCACGCCCACCGCGAATTCCGTCTTGTAGCCATGGTCCTTCATCGCCTTGATTTCGATGGTGCCCAGGCCCGCGGCGTCCGCGATGGCCGTGCCCGACATACCGGCGAAAACCACGGACCCGATGATATTCACGTGCCCCAGGCCGCCGCGCATCCAGCCGACCAGCGCCACCGCGAAGTTATAAATGCGGCCCGTGATGCCGGCGATGTTCATCAGGTTGCCGGCCAGGATGAAGAAAGGCACCGCCAGCAGGGGGAAAGACTCCACCCCGGCGATCATGCGCTGCGCCACGACGACGTCGGGAACGTCGCCCGACACCAAAAGATAAAGCAGCGATGCGCCCGCCATGGAAACCGCCACGGGAACGCCGATGATCATCATCAACAGGAAGGTACAGATCAATATCCACATGCCCAGCCCCTTGTCGTTTCTTCCGTGTCAGTCGAGCGTGTCATAGGCTTCCGGCCGTTCCAGATTGGAATAGCCTTGGCGCCAGTTCACCACGGTGACCTGCGCCGATCGCGCGGCCATCAGCACGAAGCCGAACAGCGCAAGCCAGTAGACATAGGACTTGTTCCATTCGATGGTGGTCATCGGCTCGTCGCCGACGAGTTCTATGTAGCGCCACACCAGCCACGAGACATAGGTGAAGAACACGGTGCGCGCCACGTCGATCAGCGTGGACAGCACCCGCCCCGGCACGCGGGGCAGGTACCGGTACAGCAGGTCCACCTGGATGTGCCGGCAGGTGCGCACGCACATCGCCGAGCCGATGAACACGACCCCGATCAAGGCGTACGTGGCCAGTTCCTCGGTCCATGCGAAGGAATCGTTCAGCACGTAGCGCGTGAAGAACTGCAGGAACACCAGCAGGGCCATGACCCAGAACAGGCCCAGGCAGAGCCAGTCCTCGAAGGTATGGCCGGACAGGTCGGCCTGCTGGTGATCCGCTTCCTCGAAACTGGAAACGATGGACTCGACGGACGACGCGTGCTGCGTCGTCTGCGCGGACGATACGTGGACAGGGGAAACGTGTGCATCGGTGGCCATGGGCGCGTCCTCCGTTACTTCACGGCCTGGATCTTTTCCCAGTCGGCTTTTTCATAGCCGTACTGCTTGAAGGGCACTTTCTCCAGTACCGTTTTGCGGAAGTCGGCGACGTCGACGGTGTCGACCTCTATCCCTTTTTTCCTGAACTCATCGGCCAGCTCTTTTTCCCGGGCGATGATTTTCTGGGACGCGCGCTCGGCGGCCTGCTGCGCGACTTCCGAGAAGATCTTGCGGTCCTCCGGCGACAGCTTCTTCCACAGCTGGCCCGAGATAATGGTGTTCAGGTGATCGACGATGTGCGCGGTCAGGGCGATGTACTTCTGGACTTCGTAGAACTTCTTCGCCTCGATGGTGGTGAGCGGGTTCTCCTGCGCTTCCACCGTGCCGTTCTGCAGCGCCAGGTAGACTTCCGCGAAGGCGATCGGCGACGTATTGGCGCCGCAGGCGCGAGGCATCGCGAGGTAGGCCGGCACGTCCGGCACGCGCATCTTCAGGCCCTGCATGTCGGAGCACTTCTGGATACGGCGGTTGGACGTGGTCTGCCGCGTGCCGTAGTAGGTGGTGGCGACGATATGGTTGCCGCTTTTTTTCTCGTAGCCGGCGACCAGCTCCTTGTAGATATCGCTCTTGGTGTAGGCCAGCAGGTGCTGCGGGTCGCGGAAGGTATAGGGGTAATAGGTGACGCCGATGCGCGGGAAGGTCTTGGCCGCGAAGCTGGAGCCGGAGATGATGATGTCCACGGTACCCAGGGTCAGGCCCTGGTTGATGTCGTTTTCCTTGCCCAGCTGGGACGCCGGATAGACATCGATGTGATAGCGGCCGTTGGTGCGCTTTTCGATTTCCTGGGCCGCCCAGACCGATTCGGTATGGAAAGGCTCCGACGTCTCGTAGACGTGCGCCCACTTGAGCTTGGTCTGCGCCATCGCGCCCGCCGATACGGCGAACGCCAGGGCGGCGAACAGTAGTCTGACTGCCTGGCCTTGCTTCATGTCGTGTCTCCTCTCTCTTTTTTCAGGACATCGATGCGCTCTGCGGCGCCGCCTGTCGGGTCAATGGAACGTCAATCACATACGAGTTGCACCTTGGTACTGCGGGTCTTGTCGGCCGCCAGCTCGAAGGCCGCGACGGCCTGGTCCAGCGGCAATTGGGCGCTCATCAGGGGCCGGACGTCGACCTTGCGCGCGCGCAGGTAGGCGACCGCCCAGTCGAACTCCGGGCCGGCGCGGAATGCGCCGACGTAATCCAGCTCGCGCGCCATGATGCTGTTGGCGGGAAAATGCAGGCCGTCGCCGGGCAAGGTGCCGACCTGGACGATGCGGCCGCCGCGCCGCGTGGCCGCCAGGCAGGTCGCCAGCGCTGCCGGGCTGCCGGCGGCCTCGATGGAGATATCGGCGATGTCCGCCAGCTCGCGCGCGTCCACCGCATCGCTGCGCACGGTTTCGTCGGCGCCCACCGTGCGGGCCATTTCCAGCGGCCGGTCGGCGATATCGCAGACGACGATGCGGGTGGCGCCGGCCAGACGGGCCGCAATCACCGTCATGCACCCGATGGTGCCGCCGCCGGTGACCAGGACGGTACGGCCCATCATTTCGCCGGCGCGGCGCACGCCGTGCAGCCCGATGGACAGCGGCTCGGCGCAGGCCAGTTCGCCCAGCGAGATGTCTTCCGGCACGGGCGTCAGCTGCCGCTCGCCCATGACGAAGCGCTCGCGGAACATGCCCTGCACGTGCGGATACACGCTGGCGCTGCCCAGGAAGCGCATATTGCTGCACAGGTTGTCGCGGCCGGCGCGGCAATAGTCGCAGCGCCCGCAGGGATGCGAGGGGTTGATGGCCACTTTCATCCCGGGTGCCACGCGCGTGACGGCGTCGCCGACGCGGGTGACGGTGCCGGAGGCCTCATGGCCGGGAATCAACGGCTCGCGGATGACGAAGGCACCGACCCGCCCATGCAGGAAGTAATGCAGATCCGACCCGCAAATGCCGGCGGCGCCCAGGCGCAGTTCGACATCGTGCGGCGCCAGCGGCGTGGGGTCGTCGGGCTCCAGGCGCAGATCCCGGGCGCCATGTATGCGGCAGGCCAGGCTCATGGCGCATCCCCGCACGGCATGCTTTTCGATACGCCGTCCGGTTCGGTTATGGGGCTGTCGATCATCGTCTCCTCCTGGCGCCGGTCCGCTTATGTCGTCCGGTGCATCGTCCTGGATGGGGGCCTGCGCCGGCCGGTCGCCGCCGCATCGGCGGGCGACCAATGCGCGGTGAAGCGGTCGTGCGATCTGGCCATGTGGTCCCGCATGGCGGCACGCGCCGCGCCGGCGTCGCCCGCCTTGATGGCATCGACCACGCGTTCATGCTCGGCGATGGCCGCTTCCCAGCTATCCGCGTTTTCGAAATGGCTGCCCAGCTGCACAGCCAGCGGGTTGTGACGTTCGTCGTACAGCTCGCCCACGAGGCGCAGCAGCACCGAGTTTTCCGCGGCCGCGGCGATGCGCACGTGGAACAGGCGGTCGCCGCGCGCCGGGATGTTGCCCGATGCGGCCTCTTCGCGCATGACATCCAGGGCCTCGCGCAAGCCGTCGATATCCGCGCCCTTCATGACCTGCGCGGCCTGCGCCGCCAACTCGCCTTCGATCAATTGCCGCGCCAGGATGGTATCCAGCGGGCTTTCGGCCACGACGCTGCCGCTGCCCGCGCCATCGCCGCGCGGCCGCACGTAAATGCCCGAACCCATGCGCACTTCGACCAGGCCTTCGACCTCCAGCGCGATCAGGGCCTCGCGCACGGAAGGACGGGACACGCCCATCTTCAAGGCAAGGTCGCGTTCCGGCGGCAGGCGCGTGCCGACGGGGAACTCTCCCCGCTCGATCAACGCGCGCAGTTGGTCGGCGATCTGGCGGTACAGGCGGCGCGGTTCGATGGCTTGAAAGGGCATGCGATAGATCGGTCAAGTGGCCTTACCAGTTGACCGCATACTGCGCGCCACGCCCCCGTGAAACAATTAGGGTTTCTGCTTATCATTGCGGCGGGCCGCGCCACGGCCCATACGCGCTACCGTCCGTTTTCGAGGCGTGGCCCATCCCGGCCGCCGTGTCGCCGGATCCTCCTCTTTTCCGCTGCTCCATCCTATCCGCCATGACGCCTACACCGCAGCACTCGCCCTATAAAAGCACCGGCGGCGTGCGCCGCATTTTTAACGCGCTGCGCTATTCGATGCAGGGCTTCCGGGCCGCCATCCGCTACGAAGCGGCGTTCCGCCAGGAACTGGTGCTGGCCATCCTGCTGATCCCGGCCGCTTTCTGGCTGGGCCGGTCCGTACTGGAAGTGTTCATCCTGATCATGTCGGTGATCATGGTGCTGGTGACTGAGCTGCTGAATTCCGCCATCGAGGCGCTGGCCGATGCCTTATCGGTGGAAATGCATCCCTTGCTGGGCCGCGCGAAGGATCTGGGCAGCGCCGCCGTACTTCTTTGCCTGATCTTCACCGTCGCCCTGTGGGTCGCCGTGGCGGTCGGCCGCTTCCTGCTGTAGGCCCGGCGGGCCTCCCGCCGGTTCGCCGCGCCCCCGACGAAATTCGCGCCGAAACGCAGCAAATCGCGCGTAAATCCGCGCGCGCGCCGCTATACTGCGCGGCATGCCGCCGCCCACCTCGCCCAATCATCCCCACCGCGTCGTCATCGTGGGGGGCGGTGCCGGCGGTCTTGAACTCGCGGCCCGGCTGGGCCGCGCCTACGGGCCGGGCCACGTCACCCTGGTCGACGAACGCCCCTTCCACATCTGGAAACCCTCGCTGCATGAAGCAGCGGCCGGTACGCTGGATATCCACCAGGAAGGCCTGTCCTACCTGATGCTGGCGCACCTGAGCGGATTTTCCTTCGTGCTGGGACGTGTGCACGAGATCGATCGCGCGCATCGCACCGCCAATGTGCAGTGCGTGGTGGACCCGGCCGGCGAACCGGTGCTGCCGGAACGCGCGCTTCCCTACGACACGCTGGTGCTGGCCGTCGGCAGCATCGCCAATTTCTATGGCACGCCTGGCGCGGCGCAATACGCGATCACGCTGGACACCACCGATAACGCGGAACAGTTCCGGCTGACGCTGCTCAAGGCCATGATCCAGGTGGACCAGGCCAAGGTGCACGATGCAACCGCGCGGCTGAACATCGTCATCGTCGGCGGCGGCGCCACCGGCGTCGAGCTTGCAGTGGAACTGCTCGAGGCCGGCCATGTCGTCAGCGCCTATGGACTGCCCAGCTTCCGTCCGGACCGCGACCTGAGCGTGACCCTGATCGAGGGCGCGCCGCGCATTCTGTCGCCGCTGCCGGAACGGCTGGCGCGCGCGGCCCATGCCAGGCTGGCGGAACTGGGGATCAAGGTTCAGACCGGCCGCCGCGTCGCCGAAGTCATGCCGTATGGCGTCAGGACCGACGACGGTACCGTGTACGACGCCCATATCTGCCTGTGGGCCGCGGGCATCCAGGGCCCGGCTTTCCTGGGCGAATTGGGCCTGCCGGTGAACCGCATCGGGCAGCTGGAAGTCAACGAACGGCTGGAGACCCCGGATCCGCTGATCCTGGCCCTGGGCGATTGCGCCGCGGCGCCGTGGCCCGGCCACGGTACCGTGCCCGCGCGCGCGCAGGCAGCGCACCAGCAGGCCTCTTATCTGGCGCGCAAGATCGGAGCGCGCATCCAGCGCCAGCCCGAACCCGCCGCCGGCTATGTCTACAAGGACTACGGATCCCTGGTGTCGCTGGGCCAGGGCGCGGGCGTGGGCAGCCTGATGGGCAAGCTGGCGGGCCGCGGGCTGTTCGTAAGCGGTACACTGGCACGCTTCATGTACATGAGCCTGCATCTGATGCACCATCGCGCCCTGCTGGGCATCTGGCGCACGGTCAGCCTGGCCCTGGGACGCGTGCTGCTGCGGCGCACGCGGCCCCGCGTAAAACTCCACTGACGATGAATTTCAAAGAAAAACTCGACGCCGCCTGGGACGTCTCCGGTTCGCTGCTGACCGTGGGCCTGGACCCGGACGTCAAACGGCTGCCCCATGAACTGGATGGCCAGCCGGATGCGATCTTCCGCTTCTGCCGCGACATCGTCGATGCCACCGCGCCCTACGCCTGCAGCTTCAAACCGCAGATCGCGTATTTCGCGGCCGCCCGCGCAGAAGACCAGCTGGAAGCCCTGTGCGAGCACATCCGCACCCAGCATCCCGACCGCACGATCATCCTGGATGCCAAGCGCGGCGACATCGGCTCCACCGCCGAACAGTACGCCCGCGAGGCCTTCGAACGCTACAAGGCGGATTGCGTCACGGTCAGCCCCTACATGGGCCTGGATTCGATCGAGCCCTATCTGCGCTGGACCGATCGCGGCGTGTTCATCCTGTGCCGCACCTCCAACCCCGGCGGTTCGGACCTGCAGTTCGTGCGGACGGAATCCGGCGAACCGCTTTACCTGCACGTCGCGGGGCTGGTCGCGGACAAATGGAACAGCCAGGGGCAGTGCGGCCTGGTGGTCGGCGCCACGTATCCCGCCGAACTCGCGGCCGTGCGCAACCGCGTGGGGGATAGCGTACCGCTGCTGATTCCCGGCATCGGCGCCCAGGGCGGCGACGTGACGGCCACGGTGGCAAACGCGCGCAATGCGCGCGGTACCGGCATGCTGATCAGCTCGTCGCGCGCCATTCTTTATGCGTCGAGCGGCAAGGATTGGCGACAAGCCGCAGCCGAGGCGGCGAAAGACCTGCGCGACGCGATCAACGCGGTGCGCTAGCGCCGGCCTGCGCGTTCGCAACGCGCGGGCGCGGCCAGCCCGGTCAGACCAGCGTCGGATCGGATTGCGCGGTTTTCGCGCCTATCGTTTCCAGCAAGGTCAGCAGGGCAAAAGCGACTGCCTGCTCGCGTACCTGCGCGCGGTCCCCGGTGAATACATGAGTCGCGGCGCGGGTGGTGATGCCGCTGCCCGCGCGCACGGCGAACCCGAAGCACACCATGCCCACCGGTTTGCCGGGGGTGCCGCCTTCCGGTCCGGCGATGCCGGTGGTGGAGACCGCCACATGCGAAACGCGCGATTCCAGCAATACGCCGTTGGCCATTTCCTGCGCGACGGGTTCGCTGACGGCGCCGTACAGATTCAGCGTGTCCGGCGAAACCTGCAGATCCACCACCTTGGCCTCGTTGCTGTAGGTCACGAAGCCCCGATCGAACCAGGTGCTGGAACCCGCGATGGCGGTGACCGCGCCCGCCAGCAAGCCGCCGGTGCATGATTCCGCCGTACCCATCATCCAATTGCGGCGCTGCAATTCCTTGCCCAGCGCGCCGGCCAGGCTGATTATGTGGCTGTCAAACGTCGTCATTGAAAAGCTCCCATGCGCACCGCGATTGCCATGACCAGCAGCGCATAACCCGCCGCCAGCAGATCGTCCCACATCACACCGATACCGTTCTTCATGCGCGCATCAAAATAGCGAATGGGCGGAGGCTTCACGATGTCGAATGTCCGGAACAGGATGAAGGCGCAAGCCTGCGGCAACCATCCGCCCGGCACCAGCCACAGGACCAGCCAGAAGGCGGCCATCTCGTCCCACACCATGCCGACATGGTCCGGCTGGCCCAGCTCCTGGCCCGCGCGATGACAAGCCCAGCACCCATATACCAGGGCCAAAGCAATTAACAGGCCCAGGGCCGCGTCGCCGAGCCAGCGCGCGGCAGGCAGCCATATCAGCCACGCCAGCACGGTGCCCCAGGTGCCGGATGCCGGCCGGATCAGGCCGGACCCCAGTCCGAACGCGATAAAGCGGCTGGGCTTGGCGGCGATCCACGAAAAGGCGGGAAAGGCCACGCGGGCGCGGGCCCGCATGGAAACGGATTCGGGATCCGGTGTGGTCTGGGTCATGAGGAACGGAAATGGTCGAAACCGCGAGGAAGATCGCGCAGGGGCGCGCCGTCGGCATCCAGCACCGTAAGCGCCGTGCCGGCCTCGATCGCGCCGATACGGGTGACGGCCACGCCGGATTCGGCGCCGATCACGCGGATGGCATCCGCCCGATCGGCCGGCGCCGTAAAACAAAGTTCATAGGCATCGCCACCGGCCAATACCGCGTGGCGGACACGATCGGCCGGCACGCCCGCCAGGGCGGCGGACACGGGCAGGTCGTCCAGGTACAGGCGCGCGCCGACGCCGCTGGCCTTCAAAATATGCCCGAGGTCCTGCAGCAGGCCGTCGGAGATATCGATGGCGGAACGCGCGACGCCGGCCAGGGCCTGCCCCAGCGCGAAACGCGGCTTCGGCCAGTCCAGCGCGGCACGGGTGCGCGCCAGCAGCGCATCGTCCGCCGGCATCTGTCCGCTCAGCAGGCGATAGGCGATGTCCGCGTCGCCCAGGGCCCCGGACACCCAGATATCGTCGCCAGGGAGGGCGCCACTGCGGCGCAGCGCCGCGTCCGGGCGGACAGCCCCGAACACGGTCACGCTGATGGCCAGGACGCCGGGATTGCCGGTGGTGTCGCCGCCGATGAGCGGACAACCGGCGGCATGGGCCATGGCGTGGAATCCCTCTGCGAACGCCGCGAGCCAGGGCTCGCGGACTTCCGGCAGCGCCAGGCCGAGCAGGCAGCCTATCGGCCTGGCTCCCATGGCGGCCAGGTCCGACACGTTGACGGCCAGCGATTTATGGCCCAGGGCGCGGGGATCCACGTCGGGAAAAAAATGCCGGCCTTCGATCAGCAGGTCGGTGCTGGTTGCCACCTGCATGCCGGGCGGGACGCCGAACAGCGCGCAGTCGTCGCCCACGCCCAGCATTCCCGGCGGGGCGGCGCGCTTGAAGTACCGATCAATCAGGTCGAATTCGGAGGCCACGCGCGTTCCTGGGAAAGTGCCGGTGACGCCGGAGCGGGCGCTTGTCAGCGGCGCGCGGCCGCGGCCACTTCCTTGTCGCGCACCACCGCCGCCAGCTTGTCCAGCACACCGTTGACGAACTTGAAGCCGTCGGTGCCGCCAAATGACTTGGCCAGTTCGACGGCCTCGTTGATGGCGACCTTGTACGGGACTTCGATGTGATGCACCAGTTCGTAGCTGCCGATCAGCAGGATGCCGTGTTCGACCGGCGACAGCTCGTTCAGCGGCCGGTCGACGAAGGGCGCGAACCGCTCGCGCAGGTCTGGCGCTTCGCGCAGGACGCCATGCAGCAGCGTCTTGAACCATTGCGCGTCCGCTTCGGAAAAATCCTCCGCGTCGCGCAGATGGGCATCGATCTCGCCGGCGTCCTGCGTGCCTTCGCCACCGCGCAGCAGCCAGGCGTAGATACCCTGCAGCGCGAATTCGCGCGCGCGGCGCCGCGCGCTGCGCGCGTTGGCGCGGACCTGGGCGGCTTGATCAGCGGCGGTTGTCATCGTCATCGTCTTCTTCGTCTTCGTAGTCTTCTTCGTCCTCGTCCTCATCTTCGGATTCGGGTTCGAGGGCGGCGATCAGGTTGGCCATTTCGACCGCGACCTGCGCGCAGTCGCGGCCCTTGCCGGGGGCTCGGGCTTCGGCCTGTTCGTCCGTGTCGACCGTCAGCACGCCGTTGGCGATGGGAATGCCGGTTTCCACGGAGATGCGGGTGATGGCGGACGCCATCTCGTTGCTGACCACTTCGAAGTGGTAGGTTTCGCCGCGAATCACGGCGCCCAGGGCGATCAGCGCGTCGAACTCGTAGGTTTCGGCCATGCGCGCCAGCGTCACGCCCAGTTCCAGCGCGCCCGGGACGGTGACCAGCATGACGTCGCGTTCGTCCACGCCCAGCTTGGCGAGTTCTTCGAGGCAGGCTTCGAGTTCGGCCTGGCCGATCTCCTCGTTGAAACGAGCGCGGACGATGCCGATATGCAGCCCCTCGCCGTTCAAGTCAGGGGATAAGGTATAGGGATTCATCGATAACTGCCTTATAGGTTGCGGGCGATGGGTTGCAAACGGTGAACACGGCCGGCGTCGGGCGGACGCCGGTGGGCGAGGATCGGGCTCCTAGCGTACCGGGGACGCGGGAGGGTCGCAATCGTAACCTGTAATCGACAGCGCAAACCCCGCCATGCTGGGCATTTTCCGGGGACGCGCCAGGAGTTTCATCTGGCCGACGTTGAGATCCCGCAAAATCTGCGCGCCGATGCCGTAGGTGCGCAGCCCCAGGCGGTCGCCGCGCGACTCTGCCCGGGCGGCGTGGGCGGGGTCGTTCCAGGCGGAGATCTGCTCGGACAGGTGTTCGCCGCCGGCCTGGCAGTTCATCAGCACCACCACGCCCGCCGGCGCGTCGACAACGGCCTGCAGGGCCTGCGCCACCCCCCAGCTGTGCTGGCTGGAGCCCGTATCCAGGACATCCAGCACGGAGGCAGGTTCATGCACGCGGACCAGGGTCTCGCGGTTCGGATCGATGTCGCCGTGCACCAGGGCGAGATGGATGGATTCGGTCGCGGTATCGCGATAGGCCACCGAGCGGAAACTGCCCCAGGCCGTCTGCATGACACGCTCGCCCAGGCGCTGGACGATGGATTCGTGCTCGCTTCGATATTGGATCAGGTCGGCGATGGTGCCGATCTTCAAATCGTGGGCCTTGGCGAAGGCGACCAGGTCCGGCAGCCGCGCCATGGTGCCGTCCGGCTTGAGGATTTCGCAAATGACCGCGGCCGGGGTCAGGCCCGCCATGGCGGTAAGGTCGCAGCCGGCCTCGGTATGGCCGGCCCGCACCAGCACGCCGCCGGGCACCGCGCGTACCGGAAAGATATGGCCGGGCTGGACCAGATCCGCCGGCTTGGCGTCGCGCGCCACCGCGGCGCGGATGGTACGGGCGCGATCGGCGGCGGAAATGCCGGTTTCCACCCCTTCGGACGCTTCGATGGAGACCGTGAAATTGGTGCCGAAACGGGTACCGTTGCGGGACGCCATCAAGGGCAGGTCCAGTTGGCGGCAGCGTTCTTCGGTAAGCGTCAGGCAGACCAGGCCACGGCCATGGGTGACCATGAAGTTGATGGCTTCCGGCGTGACGAATTCGGCCGCCATGACGAGGTCGCCCTCGTTTTCCCGGTCTTCTTCGTCGACCAGGATGACGATACGCCCGGCACGCAGTTCGGCGATGATTTCGGTGACCGAGGCGATCCCGAAGGATTCGGTGTCGGAAGCGGGAGCGACAGGGGTCGGCTGGGCGGACATGAGGGCGGGACGGCGGGGAAAAACGACCATTTTAGCGCCGCGGCAAAGGGCCCGGCCGGGCTCGCCCGCAGGGAGCCCGCCGGATGCGCTAACCCGGCCGGGCGGGCAGCGGCATCCGGGCCCCGGCTTCGGGCGCGGGCACGCCATAAAAAATTCCCGCCGGGCCGCCGGCGGGTGCAACATGGACCACAAATGACTTCTTTATGACACGTCATCAACCCGGGTGGCACGGATGGGTAACATCGCGGGTCACTGTTGTTTTGCGGAACGTCATGTCGGAACAGGAATTGAAGCTGCACGTGCCTATGGCGTCCCGCGCGGGCGTCGAGCGCGAACTCAGGCAGGCCGGCGCGGAGCGCCTGCCATTGCACGCGATGTACTTCGATACACCCGATCGGGAGCTGGCGCGGGCGCGCATCGCCATCCGCCTGCGGCGTGAGGGGCGCAAGTGGGTGCAAACGCTGAAAACGCCGGGCGCCAACGCGATCACACGGGTGGAGATGAACCACCCCCGCCCCGGCCCCATCCTGGACCTCTCGGTCTATGCCGGCACGGAAGTCCATGACGCGCTCGCGGCCCTGAAAGGCGAACTGGAATTGCGCTACGAAACGGACGTCATGCGCCTGGTGCGCAAGACCCGCACGCGGCTGGGGACCGTGGAAATCGCCTACGACTACGGCGTGCTGCGGGCCGGCGAGCTGGAACTGCCGATTTCCGAAGTGGAATTCGAACTGGTGTCCGGACGCCCCTCGGCGATTTTCGCGACGGCGCGCGGTTGGCTGTCCCGCTATGGGCTGGTGCTGGATCCGCGCAGCAAATCCGAGCGCGGCGACGCGCTGGCGGGGCTGGCGCACACGCTGGCGCAGGCCGACCAGCCGGAAGACGCGCGCCAGGCCGCGATCGCGCAGTTCTGGGGACCGCGCCAGGCCAAACCGGTATCGCTCTCGCCGGCGATGACGCCGCCGCAGGGCCTGGCGGCCGTGGCCGCGGAATGCATGGACCAGGTCATGCGCAACGCGGCGATGCTGGCCGAGGTCGACACGCTGGACGTGTACGGCGCGGGCCAGCCGGAACATGTGCATCAGTTGCGCGTCGGCATACGGCGCCTGCGATCGGCCTGGCGCCTGTTCCGCGGCTGGGCCGAGCTGCCCCCCGACGCCGCGCAATCCGCGCTGCGGACGTACTTCACCGCCTTCGGCGCCAACCGCGACCAGGACGTCCTGCAGGAATCCATTATCCCGGCTCTGGTGAAGGCGGGCATGCCGACCTTCCCGATCCCCCATGAGGACACGCCGCCGGTGGCCGCGCGGGATACGGCGGCGGGCAAGACCTTCCAGTCGTGGCTGCTGGACATGCTGGAGTGGACGCTGGACGTACGGCCCGCGCCGGACCTCGACGGCGTCGGCCAGACCGGCGTGGCGCATGTGGCCGCCGAAGCCAACGCCAATGGCGATACCGCTATCGACGGCGCGCAAGCCGCCGGCAAGGATCGCCCCGAGGGCAACGCAGCCGATGCCGGCTCCGCGCACTCCGCCACGGCCAGGACCATCGCCGCCGCCGCGCCGCGCGCCGTGGAAATCATCCATCCCACCATCATCCCGCTGACACCGCGCGAGCCGCGCGATCTGAAGACGCTGTTGGCCCGGCGGCTGCGCAGATGGCACAAGCAGGTATTGTCGGAGGGCAAACGGTTCGCCGAACTGGATATCCCGTCCCGCCATGCGCTGCGCAAGCGCGCCAAGCGGCTGCGCTACGGCTTGAGCTTCGCCGAGTCGCTGCTGCCCGCGCACAAGATGCGCGACTACCGCCGCCGGCTGGCGGCCGTGCAGGATGTGCTCGGCGAAATGAACGACCTGTCGGTCGCTCACGACCTGTACCGGCAATGGAGCAGCCGGCATCCGCAGGCCTGGTTCGCCCTCGGCTGGATCAGCGCCCGCCAGGAAAAGCTGACCAGCGAAGCCCAGCGCGCCTTCGACAAGCTGGGACGCGCGAAGCGGTTCTGGAAATAGCGCCTTAGCTGGACATGCCCAGCAGCGCGGCGGCGAATTCGTCGGCGACGAAAGGCTGCAGGTCTTCCAGCCCTTCCCCCACCCCGATCCAATACACCGGGATCGGGCGCACGCCCTGGCTGCCGGCGGCCACCGCCGCCAGCGTGCCGCCCTTGGCGGTGCCGTCCAGCTTGGTCACGACCAGGCCGGTCAGATTGATGGCCGCGTCGAATGCGCGTATCTGCGCCAGCGCGTTCTGCCCGGTATTGCCATCCACCACCAGCAGGACTTCGTGCGGCGCGGCCGGGTCCGCCTTGCCGATGACGCGGCGGATCTTCTTCAGCTCTTCCATCAGATGCAACTGCGTGGGCAAGCGCCCCGCCGTGTCCACCATCACCACACCCGTGCCGCGGGCGCGGCCGGCATTGACCGCATCGAAGGCCACGGCCGCGGGGTCGCCGCCTTCCTGTGAAATCACCGTGACATTATTGCGGGTGCCCCATTCCACCAATTGCTGCCGGGCCGCCGCGCGGAACGTATCGCCGGCCGCCAGCAGCACGGACGCGCCCTGGCGTTGAAATGTGTTGGCCAGCTTCCCGATGGAAGTCGTTTTGCCGGCACCGTTCACGCCGGCGATCATGACGACCAGCGGCCGGGCGCGATGCAGGTCGAAACGGCGCTCCAGCGGACGCAGCTGGTCGGCCAGGATCTGCCGCAACACATCGCGGACCTTGGCGGCATCTTCGATGCGTTCTTTCTTGACGCGGGCGCGCAGCGCGGTCAGCAGCGACTCGGTGGCCTCGACGCCGGCATCGGCCATAATGAGGGCCGTTTCCAGTTCCTCGAACAGGTTCTCGTCGACCTTGACGCCCACAAACAGCCCGCCGATGCTTTGGCCGGTGCGGGACAGGCCCTGCTTCAGGCGTTGAAGCCACGATTTTTTCGCGGCGGGCTCGGCGGTGAGGGGTGCGTCAGGGTCCACGGTGACCGGCGCATCGAACCCGTTCGATGCCGCCGGCGCAGGCGGGGCCGGCGGCGGACCGCCTGCGGTTTCCCCGGGCAGGCGCGCGGAGGCGCCGCCCAGGTCGACGGGCGACTGCGGCGCGGCGGACGGCCAGGGTGCCTGCTCCTCTACCGGTGGCACGGGCGCGGGAGGGACGGACGCGACGCGGCCGGCCGGTTCGGCGGCCGCGGGGCTCTGGGGGGGCGTGGCGGGCGCGGGAACCTGGGCAGGCTCGGGGACGGGCGCGGGGGGTTTTTTCTTGAAGAAATTCAGCATGACGAACAAGTATATTCGCATCGTAGGCGGCCAATATCGGCGCACGCCCATTGCGGTCATCGACACCCCCGGCCTGAGGCCCACGCCGGACCGGGTGCGGGAAACGCTGTACAACTGGCTCCACTACTTCTGGGATGGCGACTTCGCCGGCAAAAGCGTGCTGGACCTGTTCGCGGGCAGCGGCGCGCTGGGCTTCGAGGCGGCTTCGCGCGGGGTCGGCCACGTGCAAATGGTGGAACGGGACAAGGCCGCGCTGGCCGCACTGCGTGCCTTGCGCGATAAGCTGGGTGCCGACCAGATCCGCATCCACGCGGGCGACGCCATGGAGACACTGCGGCGCATGAATGCATCGCGCTATGACCTGGTACTGCTGGACCCGCCTTTTGGCCAGGGTTGGCTCGAACGCATCTGGCCTCTCTTGCCCGGCGTACTGAACGACGGCGCGCTGGTGTATGTGGAAAGCGAAGCCGAAATCCGGCCGCAGCAGCCTGCGCCGGCACCCGCACTGGCCAGCCCCGAGCCGGAAACACAATTCGAAATATTGCGTAAAGATCGTGCCGGCGTTGTCCACTATGCGCTACTCCGGTTTGCTGCAATGCGGAAATAGATCAATAATCGCCGGTTGGAAGAGGCGACACACCTATAAATCAAGGGAGGGCGCATGATCATCGCTGTTTACCCCGGCACATTCGACCCGCTGACGCGTGGTCACGAGGACTTGGTACGGCGCGCCGCCGCGCTGTTCGACCAAGTGGTCGTGGGCGTTGCGCATAGCCGCAACAAAAAGCCCTTCTTCACTATCGACGAACGCGTGGCCATCGCCCGCGAAGTACTCGGCCATTACCCCAACGTTCGCGTTGAAAGCTTCGGCGGCCTGCTGAAGGATTTCGTGCGCGATCAGAACGGCCGCGTCATCGTGCGCGGACTGCGGGCCGTGTCGGACTTCGAATACGAATTCCAGATGGCGGGCATGAACCGGCATTTGCTGCCGGACGTGGAGACGCTGTTCATGACGCCGTCGGATCAGTATCAGTTCATCTCGGGCACCATCGTGCGCGAAATCGCCCAACTGGGCGGCGACGTCAGCAAATTCGTCTTTCCTTCCGTCGAGCGCTGGCTCCAGGAAAAGGCCAAGGAACATCGCGAGCAGAGCTGGCCGGGTTGACCACCCGGCCGCGTGGTGCCATCCCGCGCGCAACGGCTGCGGCGGCAGGGCGCGCCACGGACCGCGGCGAGCGTCCCGCCGCCGCCCCAGCGGCCGGGGCCCAAGCGCCGCGCCGGGGCGGCATTACAATGGACGCATTCGCGCGTCCTTCGCGCAGCCCGACCGGCGCCCGACGCCGTCCGCCATGGCTCTGAGAATCACCGAAGAATGCATCAACTGCGACGTGTGCGAGCCGCAGTGTCCCAACGAAGCGATTTCGATGGGCGAGGACTATTACGTCATCGATCCGGATAAATGCACGGAATGCGTGGGCCATCATGACGAGCCGCAGTGCAAGGTGGTCTGTCCGGTCGAGTGCATCGAAATCCATCCGCAATGGCGCGAGGGCCAGGACACGCTCATGGCCAAGTACCGCCGCCTGACCGGACACGCCTGACCATCGACGCCAGCACCGCCGATGCCGCCGCCCCGCACCCAGCTCGATATTCCCTCTCCCACCGACAACGTTTCCCATGGCGCCACGCTGCGCGGCGATGCTTCCCTTTCGGCCATCGTCGCCGGGCTGGTCGCCGTCGTCGTCAGCTTCGGCGGCACGGCGGTGCTGATGGTGCAGGCCGGCCACACCGTCGGCCTGGACGCGGCGCGCATCGGCTCATGGCTGGGTTCGATTTGCCTGGCGCTGGGTTTGGGCGGCGTATGGCTAAGCCTGCGGACCCGGCTGCCTATCGTGCTGGCATGGTCCACGCCCGGCGCCGCGCTGCTGATCACCGCCCTGTCCGGCGTGCCGTTCGCGGAAGCGGTCGGCGCTTTCGTGGTAGCGGCCGCCCTGGCCCTGGTGTGCGGCCTGCTGGGATGGGTCGATCCGATCGCGCGCCGCATTCCGCCGCAGATCGCCTCCGCCATGCTGGCCGGCGTTCTGTTGAACTTCGGCATCGGGGTATTCGGCGCCATGGGCCGGCAGGCGGCGCTGGTGGTGCCGATGGCGCTGGCCTACCTGGTCTTCAAGCGCCTTGCGCCACGCTACGCCATCCTCGCGGTACTGGCCGTCGGTCTCGCGGCCGCCGCCCTGCAGGGCCTGCTGACCTTCGGCGGCGCCGAATGGCACCTGACGGAGTTCGTCTGGACCACGCCGGTCTTCAGCTGGCGCGGGGTCATCAGCCTTGCCGTGCCCTTGTTCGTCGTGGGCATGGCCTCGCAGAACCTGCCCGGCCTGGCGGTGCTGCAGGCCGCCGGCTATCGCGACGTGCCCGCCTCTCGCGTCATCGCCGTCAGCGGCGGCGTGGGCCTGGTCGCGGCGCCGTTCGGCGCGCACTCCGTCACGCTGGCGGCGATCATCGCGGCGATCTGTGCCGGCCGGGAAGCCCACCCGGATCCGGCACGCCGTTATGTGGCGGCCGTCGCTTATGGCGCCGCGTATGTGGTGCTGAGCATCGCGGCCGGCGCGGTGGCCGTATTCTTCCAGGCCTTGCCGCCGGCGCTAATTGCGGCGCTGGCCGGTCTGGCGCTGCTGGCGCCCATCATGGGCGGTATGGCGGCCGCCATGCGCGACGAGCACGGCCGCGAAGCGGCGCTGATCACGCTGCTGGCCACGGCCTCCGGCATGACGTTCTGGGGCGTGGGATCGGCCTTCTGGGGCCTGGCGGCCGGCCTGGTGGCGCATGCCGCCATGAGCGCCGCGCGCAAGTCCTGAACACGCCCGGCCGGCTGCGCCGGGCGCCACGCGTTTACGTCGGCCAGTGCACCTGGCCCATGTCGGGATGCACTTTCATCAGGCGGCAAGGAATGCCGGTGAAATTGGACACCCACGCCGCGGCGAGCTCGCCTTCATCGACGACATCCACAGCCTGCTCGCCGACGAGCACGGCGGTGCGCACGCTATCGTCATCCTCGATGACGTCCAGGGGAATATCGATGCGCAGCATGCCGGGTGCGCGCAGCACCAGGTAGCCGAAGCGCAATTCCACCGCAATACCGGCCAGGGCGGGGCACGCTTCGCGCGTGATCCACTGGCCACCCGAATTGACCAGCAGCCAGCGGCGATCGTAGTCGGCCGCGCGCGGATCCTCGACACCGCCGCAGTGGGCGACGGGATGGTATTGAGTGCTCATTTTCCGGTGATTCCCTTCAGCATTTTGCCCAGGTCCCGGAGGCGGTCCTGGCGCGATTCGTTATTCTGCTTGTCCGCGCCCTTGCCGCCCAGGGCGCGCTCCAGGGCTCGCGAGACGGCATCGCCCGCGACGGCGCGCCAGTCGATGCGATAGCGCAGCGCATCATACGGCCCAGCCAGGTGCACGGGCACGGCCACACCGCGCAGCTCGCGCAGGTCCGCGGGCGGCGGTTCGGCGATTTTCACGTTGGCAACCACGTCCAGCGTACCCTTGGGCAGGTCGATGATGGCGGGCGTACCCTGGCTGACCCGCAGCACCGGCGATTGCACGTCCAGGCGGGTAATGGTGGCGATGCCCGCGGCCAATGCCAGATCCGCGTCCATGCGACTGAAGGTGGTCTCGCGCGCCGTATCGGCCGGCACGTCGGTCGAGCCGCCCCCCTTGCCGCCCAGTACCGCCTGCTTCAGGTCGCGCAGCGCGCGCGCCACATCGAAGCCCTTGATCGCGCCATCGCGCAGCCGCAGCTGCAAAGTGCCGGCCAGGTTGTCGCGCATGGCCGTGGACCGCCGGCCGCGCGTGGTCAGATTGCCCGCCACGCTGCCCACGCCCGTCAGGGAGGATCGCTTGGTCAGGTCGGCCAGCAGCGGACCGACCGCCACGCCGTCCAGCGTGAAACGTGTCGCCAGCGCATTGTCATGCGCGGCGTCCAGCGTCAGCGTGCCCGCCAGTTTGCCGTTGTACAGCGCGGCCGCCAGCGGCGAGACCTCCAGCTTGCCCTGCGCCAGCTTCACCGTGGCGGAAAGATCCTGCATGGTGAGGCCGCGTACCACGACGCGACCGGCCTTGATGGTGCCCTGGGCCGTCGGTCCCACAAGCGCGGATAGATCGATATCGCCGGACTGTGCCGCCGACGCGCCGGATGGCGGTACCGCGTCTGGGGTGCCGCGCGACGGATTCGTCGGCGCGCCGCCGGCTGCCGGCTTGCCGCCCTGTTCCGCGCCGGCAGCGGTGCCAGCCCCGGCAGGCGCCGCGGCGGCGCTGCCGCCTTTTTGATCGCCGCCCTTGCCGCCCGCCTGCACTGCCGGCTTGCCTGCCCCTGCTTCGGACGAAGGCGGTAGCAGCTTGTCGATATCCAGCGTATCGGCGCTGAGGGCGAATCGCACGGCGGGCTCGGCGCCCAGGCGCGTGGCATCCGCCTTCAACGCCAGCTTGCCGCCTTCGAGCTGTGCGTCCAGCGCCAGCTCGGCCGACCTGGCGGACAGGTCCGCGCGACTCGAACCGGTGTAGGGGATCCGCATCGTGCCCCCGGGCAGATGCGGTCCCACAATGACGGCTTCGCCAGCCATCGCGGACATGACCCCGGCGCGCCGGCGCAGATCCAGCGTCATGGGCGACGCGACGCCGACGTTCCAGGCACGGTCGCCCTGCTTGAGTTCGCCGGAAAGCCTGGCCTGCCCGACAGACAGATTGCCGCTGTTGCCGCCGATGTCGTTCAACGCCAGGCGCAGGTCCACGCCTTCGTTGCCGGCGACCCGCAGCCGCGCGGTGATGGCATCGCCGGAGGCGGCGCTGGGCGAGACATCCAGCGCCGGCGCGTCCGCGGCGAATTCGAAGGGGCCGCGCGGCAGGCTGCCTTTGGCCCGTACCGCCACCTTGGCCGCCTGGATCGAACCATTGCGCGGGTCGGTACGCAAGCGCTCGGCGGCGAGGCTGGCATCGACATTCGCGGTCCCGCCATCGACGTCGGCGACTTCGCCCTGGAACACCACTTCGAGCGTACTCGCGTCCACGGCGCCGGTCTGGCCGTCATAGGCGAGATCGCCGCGCGCGGTCAGGTTCCTGGCATTCGCGCCGGGCAACTGGCCGGCGGCCTTCAGGTCCAGCGCGCGAAGCTCATAGCGCTGCGCTTGCGGATTCATACGCACCATGGCCTTCCCGGCGATGTCGGCATTGAACTGCGGCCGGGCGCCCTCGACATGGGCGGACAGGCTGGCTTCGAAGGGTTCGTCGATCCGCACGCGGCCTGTCTTGGCGTTCAGCTGCGAAATCGCCAGCGCGCGGCCCGTGGCATCGTCCTGCAACTGGATCTCGCCGTCCTTGATGTCCAGGCCCGCGATATCGATGCGCGGCGCCGGGGTAGCGCGCGCATCCCCGCCGCTGTCCCGCTGCGCGGGCTCGTCCTGCCGCGCGGGCTCGCCCCCGCCCAACAGATCCTGGAAGTTCAGGCGCCCCTGCTTGTCCCGCACCACGCGCGCCTTCACACCGCTGAAGCTGGCATGATCGACCACGACGTTGCGCGAGAGCAGCGGCAGGATGGCAACGGAGATGCGCGCCGTATCTATGGACGCGAACGCCTCCGTGCTGTCCGGCTCGGACAGCGATACGCCCTGCAATGTCAGTCCCAAACGCGGAAACAGCGAGGCCTCGATGTCGCCATCGATGGTCAGCGTGCGGCGATACCGGTCATGGACCCACTCTTGCAGGCGGTCCTTGTAGGCATTGGGATCGAAGGTCAGAAGGAAAACCGCGACGCCCGCCACGGCAAGCGCGAGCACGGTCGCCACGCCTATCGATATGCGCTTGATCCACGTCTTCATGGGTAATTGGCGAGGGGAACGTCCGAATCCCCGTCGCATCCTGTGATGGCTGGTTCTACGAATGCCAATGGTAGCAAAGCCCCCGCCGGCGCCTACGCGGAACCGTGGCCGCCGGCGCGCACGCCCTTCAGGCCCTCCAGGGCCAGGACACGCATCTGCGCCGCCAATTGCGCGGCGGGACGGTCGAACAACGCGCGCAGCGGCGATTCGACGGCGGGGTCCAGTACAAGCAGCACCAGGCAAGGCGCCAGGACGCTGAGCACGCAGCAGGTCAGCGCGGGCGTGCCGGGGCGCAGGCCGGTGATTTCGCCGACGATGCCGGCCAGCACCTGGAACTTGGGCAAGGCTTCCTCGCGCAGGACCTGCGACAGCAGCGGGGACGGCGTGAGGATCTCGCGCGCCCACAGCCGGGTATGCCAGTTGGTCGAATCGACGATCGCGCTGACCAGGCCTTCCAGGAAAACCCCCAGCTTTTCTTCGGCCGATATCGCGCTGCCTGCGATCTCGCGCAGGAAACCCATGCTCATCAGGCGCTTGTGCACTTCGCGCAAAAGCGCCAGGTAAAGCGCGTCGCGGCTGCCGAAGTAGTAATTCACCGCGGCGATATTCGTCCGCGCCCGTTCGCAGATCGCCTTGCTGGTGGTGTCCGCATACCCGCGTTCGGCGAACAGTTGGCCGGCGGCTTCGATGATATTGGCCCGGGTCGCCTCTCCATCGGCGCGCGTGCGGGCGGCGGGGGCGGGCGCGGGGGGAAGGCTGCGGAAGGGCATGGCCGGGCGCGGATCGTCGAATGGAGGAAAGCCTGGAGTAGCGCTCTCATTTTAAATTCAAATTTGGTTTTTATATCGATCGGAGCCGTTTGTATATCAATCCGACCCCATTTAACCCACCGGAAAATGGCACTCCGCAGGCCTGAACGGGTTCGACGCTATGCCGAAGTGTGAGGCCGTCGAGCGATGGTCTGGCAGAACCTGAGCTCGCCTAATCCACGGGGCCGCGCTATCTTAAATTCAAATTTGATTTATAGATTGCCATGGCTTACATTGAGGAAAGACCGGGCTCGATTCTCCCTTCTCTGCACTACCGCAAATATGAAGAAGAAACTTGTCATCCTCGCCGTCGTGGTCGTGGCGGCGGTCGCCAGCGGGTTCTGGTTATGGAACCGCTCTCCGGCGGACCCCAATCGCCTGACGCTATACGGCAACGTCGACATCCGGCAGATCTCCCTGGCCTTCGACGGCAGCGATCGCATCGCCGAAATGCGCGTCGAAGAAGGCGACCGGGTGCGCGCGGGACAGGTGCTGGCGCGGCTGGATACCCGCACGCTGGTTCTGGAGCTGGCCCAGGCCCGTGCCGAAGTCGGTGTGCGCGAGCAGGCCCTGCTGCGCCTGCGCAACGGCACGCGACCGGAGGAAGTACAGCAGGCGGAAGCCCAGGTCGCGGCGGCGCAGGCCGATGCCGACCTGGCCGCGCGCCAATTGAAGCGGCTGCGGGACGTGGCGGGCGATACGTCTGGCCGCGGGGTCAGCCGCGAAGACATGGACAGCGCGGCCTCGCGGCTGCGCGTGGCGCAGGCGCGCCTGGACAGCCAGAAGCAAAGCCTGCGGCTGGCCAGGCTGGGCCCGCGCGCGGAGGACATCGCCGAAGCCGAGGCGGCGCTGCAAGCCGCACGCGCGCAGGCCGCGCTGCTGCAGCACCGTCTGGATCTGTCCGAACTGAAGGCGCCGCGCGACGCCGTGGTGCGCGCCCGGCTGCTGGAGCCCGGCGACATGGCTTCGCCGCAGCGACCCGTCTATACGCTGGCGATCTACGATCCGAAGTGGATACGCGCCTACGTGAACGAAACGGATCTGGGACGCATCAAGCTGGGCATGCCGGCGCAGGTGATCACCGACAGCTATCCCGGCCAGCCCATCGCCGGCAAGGTGGGCTATATCTCTTCCGTGGCGGAATTCACGCCCAAGAATGTGCAAACGGAGGCGCTGCGCACCAGCCTGGTCTATGAAGTCCGTGTGCTGGTGGACGACCCCGGCGATCGCCTGCGCCTGGGCATGCCGGCGACGGTAACCATTGCGGTGCAGCCGGCGACGGCGGGGACCGAGCGGCCATGAGCGTCGGCAACCGCGCGGGCGATAGTACGGCCTCGGCCGTGCGCGCGCACCCGGGCGACGACGCGGCCACGCGTGACGACAGCGCGGCCAGGAGCATGGGTCCACACCCAGGCGACGGGACGGCCATGGGTGACGACGGCGTGGCCGTCGACGCCCGGGATATCGGCAAGCGGTTCACCGTCAAGACGGCGCAGCGCTACGTCCAGGCGCTGGACGGTATTACGCTGGACGTGCCGCGCGGGTCGGTCACCGCGCTGGTCGGGCCGGATGGCGCCGGCAAGACAACCTTCCTGCGGCTGACAGCCGGGCTCATGCGTCCGGATACGGGCCGGTTGCACGTACTCGGATACGACGTCGCGCGCGCGCCGCAACGCGTGCAGGACCTGATCAGCTATATGCCGCAGCGCTTCGGCCTGTACGAGGACCTGAGCGTGCAGGAAAACCTGGACCTGTATGCCGATCTGCACGGCATCGCGGCCGGCGAGCGCCGCGAACGCTACGCGCGCCTGCTCGACATGACGGACCTGAAGCATTTCACGGGGCGCCTGGCGGGCAAGCTCTCCGGCGGCATGAAGCAGAAACTCGGCCTGGCCTGCACGCTGGTACGTTCGCCCGAGCTGCTGCTGCTGGATGAGCCCACTGTGGGCGTCGATCCGCTGTCGCGGCGCGAACTGTGGGAGATCATCGACCAGATGGTGCGCGACGAGCGCCTGACGGTGCTGGTGTCGACCGCGTACATGGACGAGGCCCAACGCTGCTCGCGCGTGCATGTCCTGCACGATGGCGGCCTGTTGGCCAGCGGCGCGCCGGCCGACATCGCGTCGCGCGCGCATGGGCTGTGCTACGTCGTCCCCGCACGGCCCGGCGAAGCGGCGCGCGCGCGGCAGGCGCGCTTGCTGGACCGCCGCGACACCATTGTCGATGCCGTGCCGCGCGGCGGCGAAGTGCGTTTCATCCTGCGCTCCGGAGCCGATATCGGCATGCTCGGCGAGGATGCGGAAAATGCCTCGGCCACGCCGGCGCAGCTGGAAGACGGCTTCATGGTCCTGCTGCATGCGCGCATGAACGGCGCGACGGACGACATCGCCGCGCCGGCATCGTCCCCGGACGGCTCGTCCGTGACGGCGGCGTCGCAAGCGCCGCCGGTTCCGCCTTCGTCGTCGCCGTTGCGCGCTTTGCCTTCAGCGCCCCCTACGCCGCCATCGACGTCGTCACCGGCATCGGCATCGGCCTCGTCGTCCGTCGCGCCGCCCACGCCATCCGCGCAACCTGCGCCGGACAACGGACCGGCGATCGAGGTACGCGACCTGGTCCGCAGGTTCGGCGACTTCGTCGCCGTCGACCGCACGACCTTCAGCGTCGCGCGCGGCGAGATCTTCGGCCTGCTCGGCCCGAACGGCGCCGGCAAGACCACGACATTCCGCATGTTGTGCGGCCTGCTGCCGGCCAGCGGCGGCACGGCGCGCGTGGCCGGCATGGACCTGCGTACCGCGCGTGCCCAGGCGCGGGCGCGCATCGGTTACGTATCGCAAGCGTTCGCGCTCTACGGCAACCTGTCCGCGCTGGAAAACCTGCGCTTCTTCGGCGGGGCCTATGGACTGCATGGCGCGCGCCTGCGCGAGCGCATCGACGCCGTCGCGGAACAATTCGCGCTGCGCCGGCATCTGGAACGGCCCGCCAGCCAACTCGCCGGCGGCATCAAGCAGCGCCTGGCCATGGCGGTCGGCCTGCTGCACGAACCGGAGATCCTGTTCCTGGACGAACCCACCAGCGGCGCGGACCCGCTGGCGCGGCGCGCGTTCTGGCGCCGGATCACGGCGCTGGCGCAGACCGGCACCACCATCGTGATCACCACGCACTTCATGGAAGAGGCCGAATACTGCGACCGCATCGTCATCCAGGACGCCGGCAAGCTGCTGGCGCTGGGTACGCCAGAAGCGGTTCGCATCCAGGCCGGCGCCACCCCGTCGCGCAAGCTATCCATGGAAGAGGCCTTCATCGGCATCGTGGAACGCGGGCGCACCGGCGCGGCGAACGGGCAACAAGACCATGCGGCCGCGGACACGCGCAGCGGCGCCGCCGGTGACGGACCGCCCGGCGGACCGCGATCCGCCGACCCGGCGGGAGCCGCGCCATGAGCCGCGCGGCCGCCGCCCGCCCGACGGGCAAAGGCCACGGATTCCTGCGGCGCGTCGTCTCGCTGACGCGCAAGGAAGTGCGGCAGTTGTTCCGCGACCGCGCCAATATGCTGATCGGCCTGGTGCTGCCCATCATCCTGATCCTGATCTTCGGCTACGGGCTTTCGCTGGACGTCAGGAATGCGCGCGTGCTGCTGGTCATGGACGACAACTCCCCCCAGGCGCACGATCTGGCCGCCAGCATCGCACTGTCGCCCTACCTGACCTGCGTGCCGGCCGCCTCCTACCGCGACGCGGAACGTGCCGTGATCGCCCACGAGGCCGACGCGGTGCTGCGCATTCCCAGCGACTATTCGCAGCGCCTGGCCGCGGGAAACGCGGTCGTGCAGACACTGGTGCTGGGCAGCGATCCGACGCGCGCGCTCACCGTGGCGGGCTACCTGCGCGCGGCCGTCGCCCTATGGCTGCAAAAGCAGTCCGACCGCGGCGCCACGCTGAGCATGACCGCGAACGGCGGCAGCGTGACGGTCGTGGACCGGATGTGGTTCAACGCCGCCAACGACAGTACCTGGTATCTCGTACCCGGCCTGATCGTCCTGATCATGACACTGATCGGCGCCTTCCTGACCGCGCTGGTGATGGCCCGCGAGTGGGAGCGCGGCACGCTCGAGGCCCTGTTCGTCACGCCCGTGCAGCCGCTGGAAGTCCTGCTTGCCAAGATCATTCCGTACTTCTGCGTCGGGATGGTGGGGTTGGGCCTGTGCCTGCTCGCCGCGCTTTTCCTGTTCCAGGTGCCGCTGCAAGGGTCCATGGCCGCGCTGCTGGCAGGGTCCACGCTCTACATGCTGGTGTCCCTGGGCATCGGCCTGCTGATATCCGCGGTCACGCGCAACCAGTTCCTTGCCAGCCAGCTCGCGATCCTGGCCAGCTTCATGCCGGCGACCATGCTATCGGGCTTCGTCTTCGATCTGCGCAATGTCCCATACGTCGTCAATATCATCGGCCACGCCCTGCCGGCAACCTACTTCATGGAGCTGGTGAAGACGGTTTTCCTGGCCGGCGACTACTGGCCGCTGATCCTGAAGGACTGCGCCATACTCGCGGGCTACGCCGCCGCGCTGCTGCTGCTGGTGGGCCGCCTGACCCGCAAGACGCTGGACCGATGAGGCCGGACACCATGGAAACCGCCATCGCCTTTCTGCGCCAACTGGGCAACCTGTGCCACAAGGAATTCCTGGCCGTCCTGAAAGACCCGGCCAGCCGCGTGATCCTGATCGTGCCGGTCATCCTGCAGAGCCTGCTGTTCGGCTACGCCGCCACCTTCGACCTGACCCACGTCCCGTATGCCGTGCTCGACCAGAGCCGCGGCGCGGCATCCACGGAATTGCTGGCACGCCTGGACGGCACGGGCGTGTTCGAACGGGTCGCCACGCTACGCTCGTCCGAGGAGATCGCCGGCGCCATCGACAGCGGCGATGCGCTGCTGGTCCTGCATTTCGGCGACGATTTCGAGCGCCTGCTGGCCGCCGGGGAAACGGCCCCGCTACAGCTCATCCTGGACGGCCGCAACTCCACGACGGCCGGCACGGCCGCCGGACAGATCCGCGACATCGTCGCGGCCTACAACGCCAACCGGCCCGGCGCCGTCCCGCCCCCGGTCAATGTGGAAATGCGGTCCTGGTACAACCCCAACCTGGAAACGCGCTGGAGCATCATCCCCGGCCTGATCGCCACGCTGAGCATGATCCAGACCATGACCCTGGCGGCGCTATCGGTCGCGCGCGAACGCGAGCAGGGTACCTTCGATCAATTGCTGGTCACGCCCTATCAGCCTATCACTATCATGTTCGGCAAGGCCCTGCCCTCCATTTCCATCGGGCTGGTGCAATCCTCGCTGGTCCTGGCCATCGCGCTTTTCTGGTTCCGCATTCCGATGGCGGGCAGCCCGCTCGTGCTGTACGCGGGGCTGATGATGTTCACCGTCGCCATCGTCGGGGTCGGCCTGTCGATATCCGCCCTGTCCTCCACCATGCAGCAGGCCATGCTCTATAACTTCGTGCTGCTCATGCCGCTGGTGCTGTTGTCCGGGTTGACCACGCCGGTGCGCAATATGCCGCAGGGGCTGCAGATCGCCACCTACGCCAATCCGCTGCGTTTCGCGGTGGACCTGGTGCGCAGCGTGTACCTGGAAGGCGCCGGCATGACGGCGGTCTGGCATGACCTGATCCCCTTCGCCTGCATCGCCGCCATTACCCTGCCCCTGGCCGCCTGGCTGTTCCGCCGCCGCCTTGCCTGAGACCTTCGCCATGTCCCTGCATACGCTTATCCGCTCTTTCCCGCGCCGCGACAGGCAGCGCTCGCGGCGCATGCTGTGCGGATCCTTTCTGGCAGCGATCCTGGCCGGCTGCGCGGTGGGCCCCGACTACCAGGCACCGGCCGTGCAGGCGCCGGCCTCCTGGCAGGACTGGCGCAGCAGCCCGCGCGGTGACGATCCCGCCGACTCCGCCAATGCCGCCATACCCGCCGTGCCGCCCGGCACGGCGCCGCTCGCGGATCGCTGGTGGACCCTGTTCGGCGATACCACGCTGGACCAGTTGCAAACCCGCGCGCTGCAAGCCAGCCCGGACCTTCAAACCGCTGCGCTGCGCTTCGCGCAAAGCCGCATGCGGCGCGTGACAGTGGCGGCGCAGCGCGGGCCGATGCTGGACGCCAACGGCGCCGCCACGCGCCAGCGACAAAGCGAGTATTCCGCCGGCACGCGCCTGGCCGGCGCCGTCGCACCCGCCAACCGGCAGGAGCTGGTCTCGGTCCTCAGCTCGCCCTTCACGCTGTACCAGGCCGGCTTCGACGCCTCGTGGGAATTGGACTTGTGGGGGCGCGTGGGGCGCGCCATCGAGTCGGCCGACGCCGACGTCGACAACGCCGCCGCGCTGCTGGACGAAGTGCGGCTGGCGGTCGCCAGCGAATTGGCGCGCGATTATTTCGAACTGCGCCTGACGCAGCAGCAACGCGACCTGCTGGACCAGGACATCGCGGCGGCACGCGACAGCCTGGCGCTGTTGCAGGCGCGTGCGCGCGGCGGGCTGATCGATGAACTCGACGTCAGCCGCCAGCGCGGTTTGCTGGCGGACCTGGAAGCGCGGATGCCGACCCTGCGGGCGCAGGAAACCGCGCTGATCAACCAGATCGGCCTGCTGATGAATGCGCGGCCCGGCGCATTGACCCGGACATTGGCCGCACCGGCTTCCGCGCCACTGGCTGCCCTGCCGGCAAGATTGCCGGATCTTTCTATCGGCCTGCCGTCACAGGTGGCCTTGCGGCGTCCGGATATCCGCGCCGCCGAAGCCCGCTTGCATGCCGCGACGGCGGACATCGGCGTGGCCGTCGCCGACCTCTATCCCCGCATCACGCTGGGGGCGACCTTCGGTTTCGAATCCTACGAAGGCGGGCGCTTCGGCGATTGGGGCACACGGACGTGGAGCATCGGACCCTCCCTGTCCCTGCCCATCTTCGATCAGGGGCGCAGGCGCGCCACCATCGTCCTGCGGGAATTGGCGCAGCAGGAGGCGGCCGTCACTTTCCAGCAGACCGTCCTGAAAGCGTGGCAGGAAATCGACGACGCCCTCACCGGCTACGACGCCGAACGCAGCCGCAACGCGCGCCTGCGAACCCGGGAAGACGCCAGCCGCGAGTCCTACGAGCTGGCCCGCGCCCGCTACGCACGCGGCCTGACCGATTTCCTGGTCGAGCTGGATGCCGAGCGCACCTGGATCCAGGCGCGCCGCGACCTGTCCGACAGCAACCACCAACTGTTCCTGCGCCTGATCGCCGTATACAAGTCCGTCGGCGGCGGCGACAGCGACGGAATCGCCGCCGCTGCGCCCACAGCCACCCCGCCGGGCCCTGACCGGGCAGCCACCCCGGCCCCAAATGCATCAGGGTCATAAATATATGAATTGAAGAAATAAGTTATCGTCCCGGTCCTAAGCCACCGCCCGGCGACGCGCCGCGTCCCCGTCCATGCGGGACGCGCCACGCGCGGTGGCCACCATGGGATGGGGACACCGTTTTGGGCAGCACACTCGTTCAAGGCAATCTCGCGCGGCTGGCCGTCGCGCAGGCGCTGGCAGGCGCCAATACCACCGTTGTCTACGCCACCGCCGCCATCATCGGCAATACCCTGGCGCCCGATAAATCGCTGGCGACCATGCCGATTTCCGTCTTCGTCGTCGGCATGGCCCTGTCCACGCTGCCGGCGGGCGCCATCGCCCAACGCTACGGACGGCGGGCCGCCTTCCTGCTCGGCACCGGCTGCGGTGTCCTGGTGGGCCTGCTTTCCGCGTGGGCGATCCTGACCGGCAGCTTCTGGATGCTGTGCTTCGCCATGCTGTTCGGCGGCGCCTACGCGGCCGTCGTCCTGTCCTTCCGCTTCGCCGCCGCCGAATGCGTGCCCGCGCCGCAACGCGCGCGTGCCCTGTCCACCGTCATGGCGGCCGGCGTCGTGGCGGGCGTGCTCGGCCCGCAACTGGTCACCCACACCATGGACCTGTGGGCGCCCCACATGTTCGCCGTCACCTATCTGGCGCAGGCCGGGGTGGCGCTGATCAGCGCCTTTATCCTGATGGGCGTGAAGCTGCCCATCCCCACCGCCGCCGAAAGCGCCGCGGGCCGCCCGCTGGGGCAGATCGTGCGCCAGCCCGCCTTCATCGTCGCGGTGATCTGCGGCGTCATCAGCTATACGCTGATGAACTTCCTGATGACTTCCGCGCCGCTCGCCATGCGGCTGTGCGGCCTGCCGCAGGAAGCGTCCAACCTGGGCCTGCAATGGCATGTCATCGCCATGTATGGCCCCAGCTTCTTCACTGGCCGTTTGATCACGCGCTTCGGCCCGGGACGCGTGGTCCTGGCCGGCCTGCTATTGACGGCGGCGGCCGCCGCCACGGGCCTGCACGGGCTGTCGGTGGGCCACTTCTGGACCTCGCTCATCCTGCTGGGCCTGGGCTGGAATTTCGGCTTCGTCGGCGCCTCCGCGCTGGTGCTGGAATGCCATCGGCCGGAGGAAAGGAATAAGGTCCAGGCCTTCAACGACTTCCTCGTGTTCGGCACCATGGTGCTGGGCTCGTTCTCGTCCGGCGGGGTACTGGCCAACTACGGATGGGACATGGTCTGCTGGATCGCCTTCCCGCC
>NZ_JBMQQZ010000062.1:0-43909 GCF_057362025.1 Bordetella sp.
AGCAAGCCGGCTTGCCGGCGCAGCATGGGGGCTTTTTTTGCCGCCGGGCCGCCCCAAGGCAAAAAACCCCCTCGGGGGGCAGCAAGCCGGCTTGCCGGCGCAGCATGGGGGCTTTTTTTGCCGCCGGGCCGCCCCAAGGCAAAAAACCCCCTCGGGGGGCAGCAAGCCGGCTTGCCGGCGCAGCATGGGGGCTTTTTTTATTCTTTCACCGGAGACCGTTTTGCAACGTATTCTTCAACGCGGCGAAATCGAAGCGCTGGACCATAATGCCCTGCCGCGCCTGCGTTTGCCTGCGCGGGACAGCGTCTTTGCCGGCCGCGCGGCGAGGCTGCGCCAGCTGGCTGCGGACAGTCCGGTAGGCGATTACCTGTTGCTGATGGCCAGCCTGACCGATGCGCAGCAGCGCGCGCTGGCCGCCTGCGCGACGCCGGGCGCCTCGGCCGAGCGCATCGCCCTGGCGCAGGCCCATGGCATGCCGCCCCTACAGGCGGCGGGATGGCAGCGCGATCCCGCCTGGCAGGGGGTATTGCGCCAGTTGCTGAACGATGTGGCGCGCTCGGCGGGCGTACCGCCCGAAGCGGTGGCCGCATGCCAGGAAATCCGGCAAGCCCTGGATGACGATCCGGCCCGCATCGAGACGCTGGCCGATGCCTTGCTCGGCCAAAGCACGGCGATCGCCGACGGCGCCGCCGCTCCCTTCATCATGGCCGCCCTGCAAGTCGTCTGGACGGACCTCGCCTGTCGCTTCGATCCCGGCCAGCTGCCTGTCGTCAGCCCGTCCGGCGTCTGCCCGCTATGCGGGAGCCTGCCCGTGGCCAGCGTGGTGCGGATCGGCGGGCAATATCAAGGCTACCGCTACCTGTGCTGCTCGCTGTGCGCGACCGAATGGCATATGGTGCGCGTGAAATGCACGCACTGCGAGTCGACCGAAGGTATCGCCTATCACGGTGTCGAAGGCGGCCCGGAAGCGATCAAGGCGGAATCCTGCGAACACTGCCGCACCTATCGCAAGATCTTCTATCAGGAAAAAGACATGAACGTGGAGCCCGTGGCCGACGACCTTGCCAGCCTGGTGCTGGATGTGCTGATGGGCGAAGCGGACTATAGCCGCTCCAGCGGCAATCCCCTCTTGTGGCAGGAAGAGGAATAAGCCATGGCCGGACGGACGGGCCGAAAAATTCCGCGCGAGACGGCTCCCGCCGATGCGATGGATGCGCGTGACGTCGTTGCCGATGCGCCGGTAGCCGATGCCGATACTGCACGCGCGGCGGATATCCCTTCGCTGGACCGCCTGCTGCATGCACCGCCCATGCACCCGCTGCTGGAGGCGTACGGACATACCCAGGTGGTCGCTGCCTTGCGCGCCCAGCTGGATACCCTGCGCCAGGCGGCCCTGCAGGGACGGCTGGCCCGGGCTTCGATTGATGTCCTGGCCATCGCGCGACAGGTACAGGCCGCTTTGGACGCCGCCGCGCGGCCGCACTTGCGCACGGTCTTCAACCTGACCGGCACGGTGCTGCACACCAACCTGGGCCGCGCCCTGCTGCCCGACGACGCTGTAGCGGCGGTCGTGCGGGCACTGACCGCGCCGGCGAACCTGGAATTCGACCTGGATACCGGCGGACGCGGCGATCGCGATGACCTGGTCGAAGGCCTGTTGCGCGAACTGACCGGTGCCGAGGCGGCAACGGTCGTCAACAATAATGCCGCGGCCGTGTTGCTGATGCTGAACTCCCTGGCGGATCGCCGCGAAGTCATTGTGTCGCGCGGCGAACTCGTCGAGATCGGCGGCGCGTTCCGCATTCCGGACGTCATGAAGCGGGCCGGCGCGAAGCTGGTCGAAGTCGGCACCACCAACCGCACGCATCCTTCCGATTACGAATCCGCCATCGGGCCGCGCACCGGCATGCTGATGAAGGTGCATTGCAGCAATTACGCCGTGACCGGCTTCACCCATAGCGTGGGCGTGGCGCAGGTGGCACGCATCGCCCACCAGGCCGGCCTGCCGATGACGGTGGACCTGGGCAGCGGCACGCTGCTGGACCTGGGGCGCTGGGGGCTGCCGCGCGAAGAGACCGTGCGGGACACGCTATCCGCCGGGGCGGACCTGGTGACCTTCAGTGGCGACAAGCTGCTGGGCGGCCCCCAGGCGGGATTGATCGTGGGACGCGCCGACTTGATACGCAAGATTAAGAAGAACCCCTTGAAGCGGGCGCTGCGGGTAGGCAAGCTGACGCTGGCCGCGCTGGAGCCCGTACTGGCGCTATACCGGGCGCCCGAACGGTTGGCCGAGCGGCTGACCACGCTGAGGCTGCTGACGCGCCCGGCCATGCACATGCGCGAGCAGGCCGAACGCATGCTGCCCGTGCTGCAACAGGCGCTGGGCGCGGGCTACACAGCCGTGGCCGCGCCGATGTTCAGCCAGATCGGCAGCGGCGCCTTGCCGGTGGACCAATTGCCCAGCTATGGCTATGCAATCCGCCACGCGGGCACCGGACGACCGGGACGGGCCCTGGAAAAACTGGAGGCCAGCCTGTGTGCCTTGCCGCGGCCGGTGATCGGACGTATCGCCGACAATGCCTTGTGGCTGGACCTGCGCTGCCTGGAAGCGCGCGACGAGGCGGCGTTCCTGGCACAGCTGGAAGCGTCGCTGGCATGATCGTCGGTACCGCGGGCCATATCGACCATGGCAAGACGACGCTGATCCGCGCCCTGACCGGCGTCGATACGGACAGGCTGAAAGAAGAAAAGGCGCGCGGCATCTCCATCGAATTGGGCTACGCGTACACCCCGTTGAGCAATGGCGACGTACTGGGCTATATCGACGTGCCGGGCCATGAAAAGCTGGTGCACACGATGGCCGCCGGCGCGGGCGGCATCGATTTCGGCCTGCTGGTGATCGCCGCCGATGACGGCGTCATGCCGCAGACACGCGAACACCTCGCCATCCTGCAATTGCTGGGGATACGGCATGGGGCGATCGCGATTACCAAAGCGGACCGCGTGGATGCGGAGCGTATCCACGCGGTCCGCGAACAGGCGCGCGCGCTGGCCGCAGGCACCTTTTTGGCACAGGCCCCGGTGTTCGCGGTCAACGCAACCAGCAACGTGGACCTGGGGACGCGTGCCCTGCGGGTCTGCCTGGAAGAAGCCGCCGCGACGCTGCCCGCGCGCCGGGCCGCCGGCCTCTTCAGGCTGGCCGTGGATCGCGTGTTCAGCCTGCCCGGGCAAGGCACCATCGTGACGGGGACGGTGCACGCCGGACGCGTCACCGACGGCGCCGGCACGCTCAAGCTGATGCCAGCCGGCACCCCCGTACGGATACGCGGTATCCATGCGCAGAACCGGGCCAGCGATACGGGCCAGGCCGGCCAGCGCTGCGCGCTGAACATCGCCGGCATCGACAAATCGGCCATCGCGCGTGGCGACTGGATCGCCGATGCACGCTGCTTCAAGCCGTCCCGGCACATCGATGTCGACATGCGGCTGCTCGCATCGGCCGAAACACCGGTAACGACCTGGCTTCCCGTCCACGTCCACCTCGGCGCGGCCCATCATATGGCCCATATCGTGCCGCTGTCCGGTCCTGGCATGGCGCCGGGGGAAACCGGACTCGCACAGCTCGTCTTCGATGCGCCGGTCTGCGCCATGCCGGGCGATCGCTATATCGTGCGCAACGCCCAGGCCACGCAGACGCTGGGCGGCGGCCGCGTGCTCGACGCCGATGCCCCCGACCGCCGACGGCGCACGCCGCAACGGCTGGCATGGCTGACTGCCATCGGCGCCATGCTGGACGGGAACGGCATCCGCGAACCGCTCTCGCAAGCACCCCACGGCCTGACCGAGGATGTGCTGATGCGGCTGGCCGGATGTCCGGTCGACGATCTGCCACTGCCCGAGGACGCGCTGTGGATCACCTCGCGGGGAGCCCATGCGCCGCGCACGCTGATCCTGCGGCCTTACTGGGAAGCGCTGCGCGAGGCGATCCTGGCCGCCCTGGCGCGCCTGCATCGCGAGACGCCGGACGAGCCCGGCGCGGACAGCGCGCGGCTGCGCCGCATCGCCCTGCCCACTTTGAACGACGCGCTCTGGCAGTCATTGATCGACGACATGGTGAAAGACGGCGTCATCGCCCGCAACGGTCCCTGGCTGCATCTGCCTGGGCATGCGGTGCGCCTGGATGACGAGGAAGGCGCGCTGGCGCAACGGCTGCTGCCCCTGCTGCATGCCGGCGCCTACGATCCGCCCTGGGTGCGCGACCTGGCCCGAGACCACAACATTCCGGAAGACACGGTGCGCGCGGTCCTGCGCAAACTGCTGCGCCGCGGGGATGTGGCGCAGATCGTCACCGATCTGTTCTATCACCGCGACAGGGTTGCCGAATTGGCGGCCTTGGTCGCCGCGCTCACGGCCGGCGCCAGCGCGGGAGCCGTCGACGCCGCCGGTTTCCGCGACGCCACGGGGCTGGGACGCAAGCGCGCCATTCAGATCCTGGAGTACTTCGACCGCATCGGCTACACGCGCCGCCTGCGCAACCTGCATGTGCTGCGCACAGACGGCGGCGCGCGCATGTACGAACGTTAGACTGGCGCTGCACGGCGGGCCAGGAATCGCCCGGGAGTAACCCGGGCCGATGGACGGCCTTAATGCGACGGCGCGCGTTGCGTGTGCCCAGCCCCCTTGTCGTGTAAGCCGTACTTTTCGATCATGGTCGCGCTGGCGCGATTCAGGCCCGTGACCTCTACGCCGATACCGTTGCGCCGGAACTTGTGCACGATGCGATCCAGTGCGTCGATCGCCGTGATATCCCAGAAATGGGCGTGCGATAGGTCCAGAATGACCGACTCGATGTCTTCCTTGAAGTCAAATTCCGAAACCAATGCTTCCGACGAGGCGAAAAAGACCTGGCCGTGCACGCGATAGCGCCGCTCGCCCATCGCTTTGTCCAGAGAGGAATCCACCTGCAGCACCCGGCGCACCTTGGAGGCAAAGAACACCGCGCTGAGCAGCACACCTACCAAGACCCCTTTGGCCAGGTTTCCGGTCGCCACGACGACCACGACGGTCGCCAGCATAACGATGGACGAACTTGCCGGATGACCCTTCAGGTTACGCAAGGATCGCCAGCTGAATGTACTGATGGAAACCATGATCATGACCGCGACCAGGGCGGCCATCGGGATCTGCTTCACCCATGGCCCAAGAAACACCACCAGCACCAGCAGGAAGGCGCCGGCGACAAAAGTCGAAAGGCGCCCGCGCCCGCCCGATTTCATATTGATGACCGACTGCCCTATCATCGCGCAGCCCGGCATGCCGCCCAGGAAGCCCGCCACGATATTCGCAAGCCCTTGACCGCGGCATTCCCTGTTCTTGTCGCTGGACGTGTCCGTGTAGTCGTCGACGATCGCGGCGGTCATCAGGGATTCCAGCAAGCCGACGACGGCGATGCTGATCGAATACGGCAGGATGACGCGCAGCGTCTCGAAAGAGATCGGCACATCCGGCAGCGCGAAGGCGGGCAACTGGTCGGGGAAAGATCCCATGTCGCCCACGGTGCGCAGGTCCAACTTGAGCGCCATGGAGATCGCGGTAAGCACGATGATGCAGACCAGGGGCGATGGCACGGCGCGGGTCAGACGCGGAAACACGTAGATAATCGCCAGTCCGCCGGCGACCATCGCGTAGACGTAGTGCGGTACGCCTGCCAGTTCCGGCAGTTGCGCCAGGAAGATCAGGATTGCCAGAGCGTTGACAAAGCCGGTGATGACCGACCGCGACACGAAGCGCATGAGGCCGCCCAGCTTCAGCCAGCCTGCGCCGATCTGCAGGAGGCCCGCCAGGATGCCGGCAGCCAGTACATACTGGACGCCATGGTCCTTGACCAGCGACGTGATCACCAGGGCGACGGCGCCCGTCGCAGCGGAAATCATCCCCGGTCGCCCCCCCGCGATCGCCGAAACCACGGCGATACTGAAGGCGGCATAGAGGCCGACCGCCGGATCGACGCCGGCAATGATGGAGAACGCGAGCGCCTCGGGGATCAGCGCCAGGGCGACGACAATACCCGCGAGGATATCGCCACGGATATTGGAAAGCCAATCCTCGCGAAAGCTATGGAGAGACATGATGAAAGCCTGCAAAACGATTGAACAGGCTGGCCGCGACGGTTGCGGGCTTGCATGGCGGCAGTCGCCGGAAGGCAGCGGCCGCAGCGCGGCGGATGTCGTTCCTGACGAAAGATGCGGCGTCTGATACCGTGCCACGCTGCACAGCGGCATGCGTGCGACGGTGTGTCCGAGCCCCAAGAACCCCAGTCGGCCAGATGATGAAGACGAGGGAGGTTCGCGGGAAATTACATGGGTCTCTCGGATCGGATGGTGAAGATGCGGAGCGCGCCCGCATCCGCGCGATCCGCGATTCTATCCCATACAATGGCTTTTTTCCGGAAGGCATCCGTGCCCGGTGGCACGGCCGGGCTTCAAACCCGGTTGGGGACGTCAGACGTTCCCACGTAGGTTCGACTCCTGCTGCCTTCCGCCCCGATTGCCATCAAACGGCGCCGAAACCGTACAGCCGCGCCGGGTTGTCCACCAGCACGCGCTTGCGCGTGGCTTCGTCCGGCATCCAATCCGCCAGCAGATTCAGCAGGATGCCGTCATCCGGCACGTGCGCCGCCTCGTAGTAATTGATGTGTGGCCAATCCGTGCCCCAGACGACGCGTTCGCTGTTGGCCTTCAACAGCGACGTCGCGAAGGGCGCGATATCGGGAAACGGCGATCCCACCGCGGTATTGCGATCCGCGCCCGATATCTTGGTCCAGGCCTTGCCCTCGGCGAGCAGCTTGCACAGGAACTGGAATCCCGGGTCGCCCACGCTACGGGATGCGTTCATGCGCCCCTGGTGATCGACCACCAGGTCCACGCCGGATGCCAGCAGGGTGGGGGCGAGTTCCGGCAGATCCGGCGCATGGATCCAGATCTGGGCATGCATGCCACGCGCCTTCAGGCGCGGCGCCAGCGCGACGAAATCGTCGATGCCGACGCCATTGCGGTAAACCGCCTTGCCGTCATGCTTGTACAGATTGAAGCGGGCGCCACGCACACCCTGGTCCGCCAACGCGTCCAGATCCTTGTCCGAAATATCGCCGCGGATGACGGCCACGGCCCGCAGGCGCTCCGGATAGGCGGCCAGGGCCTGCAGCACGTTGCGGTTGTCGTCGCCCTGCGCGCTGGCCGTGACCAGCACGCCCCGGGTCAGGCCCAGGCGATCCAGGTGGGCGATGAAACGCTCGGCGCCGTTTTCCGGCGGCGTATAGCTGCGGTCTTCGCTCAAGGGAAAGCGGTCGTAGGGACCGAAGACGTGCGCATGCGAATCGCACGCACCCGCCGGCACGGTAAAACGCACCGGCGCGAAGCCGGAATGAGGCGGCAAACAGGGCTTGGTCATGTCTCGTTCGATGTTATCGGATTCGGATGTTGCGGCATCGCCTAGCGGGCGTTCTCGGGCTTGAGCACGCCGGAAGTCAGCAGCGGCTGCAGCTTGGCTTCTTCTTTGGCGAAGATCTGCCCGGCCTGGTCGATGGTGGACGGTACCACTTCCGAGCCGATGCTCGCCAACTGGCGTTGCACGTCGGGATCGGCCACCGCCTTGGCCAGCGCATCGTTCAGCACCTGGCGCACGGCCAGCGGCGTGCCCTTGGGCGTCATCAGCGCCGAATAGGTCACCATCTCGAAGTCCGGCTTGCCCAGTTCGGCCACCGTCGGGACGTTCGGCAACTGCGACACGCGCTTGGCGGACGTCACGGCCAGCGCGGTCAGGGCACCGCCCTGGATCTGCGGCTGCGAGCTGGTTAGCTGATCCACCATGCCGTCGACCTGATTACCCAGCAGATCCGCCAGCGCGGGCGCGGATCCCTTGTACGGGATCGGGTTCATCTTGATGCCGAAGTCCCGCTCCAGCAGCAGCTCCGCGATGTGGTTGGTGGTGCCCGTCCCGGAATGGGCCACGGCCAGTTCGCCGGGGTGCGCTTTGGCATAGGCAATGAAACTCTTGAAGTCGGTGATGCCCTGCTTGTTCTTGGCGTTCACTTCCAGCACGGAGGGCACCACAGCCAGCATCCCCACCGGTTCGAAGTCGCTCAGCTTCACCTTGGTGCCGGGCACCAATGTCGGGTTGACGACCAGCGGCACGATGGTGGTGGAGAGCACCGTATAGCCATCCGGCGCCGATCGCGCCACATTGCCGGCGCCGATCGAGCCGCCGGCGCCGCCCAGGTTCTCTACCACGATGGACTGTTTCAGGTACCGGGCCATGGCGGTAGTAATGGCGCGGGTGGTGATGTCCAGATTGCCTCCGGGCGGATAGGGAACCACCAGACGGATCGGCTTGTCGGGAAAGCCCTCCGCCGCCGCCTGGCCTGCGTGGGTGCCCAGGCTCAGGGCGACAACGATCCCCAGCGCTTTGACAGCGCCTTTCAACTGCTTCATTAAAGTCTCCGAACTTTTTGGAAGAAAACGATTACGTGCGGTAGGACGGGTCCAGGCGGTCCGCCAGGCGCAGCAGCGCCGGCCATTCCATCTGGCCGTAGGGGCGCCGCGTTCCCGGCTGGTACTGGTTCCACGTGGCCTGGATGACGTCCTTGGATACCGGATTCAGCGGCGCATTGCAGGCCATCGCGGCCAGTTGCGCGCGGCAGGACACTTCCAGTCTATGCATCCAGTTAAAGGCTTCGCCGATGGAGCGGCCGACGGTGAGCAGGCCATGGTTGCGCAGTATCAGCGCTTCGTTCTGGCCCAGGTCGCGGCACAGGGATTCCTGCTCGCTCAGGTCCAGCACCACGCCTTCGTAGTCGTGGTAGCCGATTTTCGCGAAGCGCATCGAGGTCTGGTTGATCGGCAGCAGTCCGCACGCCAGCGACGATACCGCCATGCCGGCCCAGGTGTGCGTGTGGATCACGCAGTCGACTTCCGGGCGCTTTTCGTGGATCGCGCTATGGATGACGAAGCCCGCCTTGTTCACGCCGTAGGAAAGATGGGGGCCGAAATCCGGCTTGCTCAGGATGTTGCCGTGATGATCGATCTTCAGCAGGCTGGAGGCCGTGATTTCTTCATAAAGCAGGCCGTAGGCGTTGATCAGGAATGCCCCCGACTCGCCCGGCACGCGCAGCGAAATGTGGTTGGCGATCATGTCCGACATGCCGTAATGCGCGATCAGCCGGTAACAGGCCGCCAGGTCCACGCGGGCCTCCCATTCCGCCTCGGTGCATTGCTCTTTCATCGAAGAAATCTTCAGTTCGTGCTTCATCATGGTGGTCTCCTGGCCTGGCGATACGGCGGGCGCACTCTGGGCTCCGCGACTGGCGACGGGCATGCCCGCCCATCCGGACGGGACAGCGCCAGAAAGGAGATGTTACGAGTCTTCGGGCTGCTGGGCTTGCCGATTTGAGAATGCGGCGTTTCCCGTCCTTCGATGGTGCACTGCAACGCCCTGGAGAAAGCCCGCATTACCGCTCGCGGCGCGCTACGCGCCCCGGCCGGGCCAGCCACTGCTGGCCACCCGGCCACCGCCGCCTTGGCCGGGGACCGCCAGGTCGGTATCATCGTGCCCCTGGCGGAACAGGCCACCAGCGAAGCCGGCAAGTTTTCCATCCTGTCCCTGACGCCCTGTGCGCGGCCGCATCGCCCTACGACGAGAGCCTGCGAGCCGTCGAAACGGCGGCGCGGACGCTGCGCGAGCGCGGCGCGCAGATGCTGCTGATGGACTGCATGGGCTTCGTCGAGAACCACCGTGCCGCCGCGCGGCGCGCCAGCGGCCCGCCCACGGTCCTGTCCAACGCCCTGATCGCAAAACTTGTCGCGGAGCTCGTAACCTGATGTCCATGCACCTGCTACTTTTCAGCAACTCCCGGTCTCCCGACGGCAGCTACCTGACACATGCCCGTAAGCCCCTGCGCGCGCTGGCGGGCGAGCGTCGCAAGACCCTGTTCGTGCCTTTCGCCGGGGTCACCACCAGTTGGGACGACTACACCGCCAACGTCGGCAAAAGCCTGGCCCCGCTGGGCCTGGAATTGACCGGCGCGCATACGGTGGACGCCGGCGCTGCCGACCGCTACGACCTGATCCTGGTCGGCGGCGGCAACACTTTCCAGCTGGTGGCCGAATGCCGCCGCCGGGGCTGGCTGCAGGCCATTGCGCAGCGCGTGAAGGCCGGCACGCCGTATTCCGGCTGGAGCGCCGGCGCCAACCTGGCATGCCCCACGCTGTGCACCACCAACGACATGCCTATCGTCGATCCGGGCGGTTTCGATGCCCTGGGGCTGATCGGCTTCCAGATCAATCCGCACTACACCAACGCCCTGCCGGCGGGACATCAGGGCGAAACGCGCAACGACCGCATCGCCGAATTCCTCGTCGCCAATCCGGCCGCCACGGTGGTGGGCTTGCCGGAAGGCGATTGGCTGGCCGGCGATGGCAAGCGCATGACTTTCCACGGGCCGCATACGGGCTATGTATTCCGCCACGGACAAGCGCCGGTGGAATTGCGCGACGGCACGGCCGTCGATCAGGCCGCCTTGCCCAACCCCAGATAGCTTTCCACGACGCGCGGGTTGTGGACCAGATCCGCGGCAGGGCCCGACAGCGCGACCTCGCCGGTTTCCAGCACGTAACCGTGGTCGGCCACCTGCAAGGCGGCTCGGGCATTCTGCTCCACCAGCAGGATCGACACGCCCGCTTCGCGCAGGCGCGCGATGATGTGGAAGATTTCGCGAACGATGCGTGGGGCCAGGCCCAGGCTGGGCTCGTCCAGCATCAGCAATCGCGGCTTGGCCATCAGTGCACGCCCGACGGCCAGCATCTGGCGCTCGCCGCCCGATAAGGTGCCCGCCTGCTGCGCGCGGCGTTCTTTCAGGCGCGGGAAGAGTTCGAAGATGTCGTGCATGCTGTCGCGCCAACCGGCCTCGCGCAGGCGATAGCGGCGAAATCCACCCAGCAGCAGATTGTCTTCCACCGACATGCTGGCGAACAGCTCGCGCCGTTCCGGCACCAGCGACATACCCGCACCAACGCGCCTTTCGACGGGCCAGGCCGACACATCCTTGCCGTCCAGCCATACCTGGCCGGATGCCTGTCCGGTCTGCGGCAAGGCGCCCATGATGGCGTTGAGCATCGTCGACTTGCCGGCGCCGTTGGCGCCGATCACCGTCACGATGCTGCCTGCCTGGACCGACAACGAAACGGGAGCAAGCGCCGCCACCTTGCCGTAGCGCGCGGCCAGGCTTTCCACCCGCAGCAGCGGCATGCCGGTATCGGCGGACACACCAGGAGCGTTCATCGCGCTTCTCCCGCCGCCGCGCCGGATGCTTCCGGCGATGCCGCCGCGCCCGCCGTATCCGGCAGGACTGCGTCGTCGTCGTCCAGGCCGCCCAGGTACGCTTGCAGCACCGCCGGATCGCGCTGGATATCCGACGGAATACCTTCGGCCAGCTTGGTACCGAAATCCATGACGACCAGATGATTGGTCAGGCGCATGACGAAATCCATATCGTGCTCCACCAGAAGGATGCTCATGCCTTCGTCGCGCAATTGCTCCAGCACCTGAGCCAGGGCCTGCTTTTCCTTGTAGCGCAATCCGGCGGCGGGTTCGTCCAGCAGCAGCAGGATGGGGTCGCTCGCCAACGCCCGCGCGATTTCCAGGATCCGCTGCTGGCCCAGCGCCAGATTGCCGGCCTGTTCGTGCATGCAGTCGCCCAGCCCCACCCGTTCGAGCTGGCGCGCCGCTTCGTGCAGCAGCCGCGCCTCCGCCGGACGGTCCAGGCGCAGGGCCCCCGCCAGCACACCCACGTCGGCGCGCAGGTGGGCGCCAAGGGCCACATTTTCGAGCACGGTCATGCCCGGCAGCAACTGCACATGCTGGAAGGTGCGACCGACGCCACGCCGGGCGATATCGCGCGCGGACAGGCGTTCGATAGGCTCCCCCATGAAGCTTACGCCGCCGCGCGTGCAGGGCAGCACGCCGGTGATCAGGTTGAAGGTCGTGCTCTTGCCCGCGCCGTTGGGGCCGATCAGGCCCATGATCTCGCCGGCGCGCACGGTGAAGGAAATATCATTGACGGCCACCAGGCCACCGAAGGTCTTGCGGATGGCATCCACTTCCAGCACCGCCTGCCCCGCCGCGGGCCGGGTACGGCGCTCCAGGGGCGGCGCCTCGCGCGGCGGCAAGGCCCGGCCGCGGGCCGACGGGCCACCCGCCACGCGCCGCCAGCCGGCCGCCAGCATGGGCCAGACGCCATCGCGGGCATACTGCAGCATCACGATCAACAGGACGCCGAATACGATCAATTCGAAGTTCGCGGTGGTATCCAGCAGTCGCGGCAGGACGTTCTGGATCTGGTCTTTCAGCACCAGGATGATGGCCGAACCCAGCAAGGCGCCCCAAACGTAGGCCGCGCCGCCCACCACCGCCATGAAGAGGTATTCGATGCCATAGTTCAGGCCGAAGGGGCTGGGGCTGACGGCGCGCTGCATGTGCGCGTACAGCCAGCCGGACACACTGGCCAGCAAGGCCGCGTAGACGAACACGACAACCTTGTAGCGCCGGGTGTTCACGCCCATGGATTCCGCCATGCCCGCGCCGTTGCGCAGCGCGCGGATGGCTCGGCCGGGACGCGAATCCAGCAGATTGCCGGTCACCCAGACGGCCGCCAGCACGAGCAGCCAGATCAGGTAATAGATTTCGCGGCCGCCGGCCAGCGACACGCCGAACAGCGTCAAGGGGACGATGCCCGCGATACCGTCGTGGCGGCCAAGCGCGTCCACGGTGCCATACAGATAGAACAGCGCCAGGCACCAGGCAATGGTCCCCAGGGGAAGGTAATGACCCGACAGGCGCAGCGTCACCGCGCCCAGCATCCAGGCGACCGCGCCCGTCAGTATCAGCCCGGCCAACAGGCCCAGCCACGGCGACCAGCCCAGCGCCGTCGTCAGCCAGGCCGTGGCATAGGCACCGATGCCGACGAAGGCGGCCTGTCCGAAGGACGTCAGCCCGCTGACGCCGGTCAGCACCACCAGCCCCAATACCACCAGGCTGGCCAGCCCGATGTAATTCAGCTGGGTGATCCAGAATTCCGGCGTGGCGGCCAATAGCGGCAACAGCGCCAGCAGCACCACGAAAAGCAGCAGGGGCAGTCGCCGCAGCAAAGTCGTCTTCATCAGCGTCCCTATTCCTCGGCCTCGGCATGGCCGCCGCCGCGCAGCGACAACCACAACAGCACGGGAATGATCAGGGTGAATACGATCACTTCCTTGTAGGCGCTGGCCCAGAACGAAGAGAACGATTCCAGCAGTCCCACCAGCAGCGCCCCGGCGGCGGCCACCGGATAGCTGGCGAGCGCGCCGATGATCGCCCCGACGAAGCCTTTCAGGCCGATCAGGAAGCCCGTGTCGTAATAGACCGTGGTGACCGGTGCGATCAGTATCCCGGAGATGGCGCCCATCAGCGCCGCCAGGGTGAAAGTAATGCTGCCGGAGATCGTGCTGCTGATGCCGACCAGCCGTGCGCCACGGCGGTTCACCGCGGTGGCGCGCAGCGCGCGGCCATAGAGCGTCTTGCCGAAGAACAGCCACAGCGCCAGGATCAGGACCAGGGACGTTCCCACCACGAACAGGCTTTGGGCCGACCAGGCGGTAACGCCCAGGTCCACCTGCCCATCGACGAAGGCCGGCGTGCGCCAGCCTTCCGCGCCGAAGAAGACCAGGCCCAGCCCGACCAGCACGAAATGCACGGCGACGGAGGTAATCAGCAGGACCAGCACACTGGCTTCGGCCAGCGGTTGGTAGACGATGCGATACACCATCGGCCCCATCGGCACGATCAGCAGCAAGGTCAGCAGCATGTTGCGCCATAGCGGCGTATCGGCGCCGGCCAGCTGGCTGGTCGCCCAGTACAGCAGTGCCGGCAGCACCAGATTGACCAGGATGACCTTCGGCAAGGCGGCAACGGTGCGCAAGCGCACCGCGCGCCCCAGCTCCAGCAGGAACACCACGCCGCCCAGCAGGGGCAGCAGGTACACCGTACCCGGCAGTTTGCCGTCCACCAGCATGGCCAGCGTCAACGCGCCGAACGCGACGAATTCGCCCTGAGGGATGAAAATCACCCGCGTCACTGCGAATACCAGCACCAGCGCCATGCCGAGCAAGGCGTAGATCGACCCGCTGACTACGCCGTCCTGCAGCAGGATGAACGCTATGGAAGAATCCATCGTCCCTTTACCGTGGAAGACATCGGCGCGCGCGACCTCTCGGGCGCGTGCGCCGATGTGTGCTTCATGTACGCCGTGTCACAGGCCCGGCTGGTAGACCCACTTGCCGTTCTGCACTTTCACCATCACGCGCGCGCGCTCGTCGAAGCCGGCGTGATCGGTCGGGCTCATATTGAAGACGCCCTGCGAGGCCGCGAGGTTCTTGATGTTTTCCAGGGCATCGCGCATCGCGGCGCGGAACTCCGGCGTACCCGGCTTGGCCGTCTTGAGCGCAACCGGAACGGCCGCCAGCACGAGCTGGCCGGCGTCCCACAGATGGCCGCCGAAGGTACTGACCGAGCCGGCGCCATGCGCTTTTTCATAGGCAGCCACGTAAGCCAGCGCCGACTTCTTCACCGGATTGCTATCGGGCAACTGTTCCGCCACCAGCAGGGGGCCGGCAGGCAGCAGCATACCCTCGCAATCCTTGCCGCAGACGCGCAGGAAATCGCCATTGGCCACGCCGTGCGTCTGGTAGATCAGCCCACCGTAGTTCCGCGCGCGCAGTTCCTTCTGCGGCAACGCCGCGGGCGTGCCCGAACCTGCGATCAACACGGCGTCCGGACGCGCGCCGACCAGCTTCAGCACCTGCCCCGTCACGCTGGTATCCGTACGGCTGAACTTTTCAACGGCGACGATCTTGATTCCCTTCTTCTCCGCCGCGTTCCTGATTTCCTGCAGCCAGCTATCGCCATAGGCATCGGCGAAACCGATGAAGCCCAGGGTCTTGACCTTGCCCTTGACCATCGCGTCGGCCAGCGCGCTCGCCATCAGGGCGTCGTTCTGCGGCGTCTTGAAAGCCCACTTGCGCGGCCCGTCGACCGGGTCGACGATCTTTACGCTTGCCGCCACGCTGATCATCGGCGTCTTGGTTTCACCGGCAACGTCCACCATTGCCAGGGAAGCAGGCGTCACGGAGGAGCCGATCACCACGTCTGCATTGTCCTCGCTCACGAACTTCCGCATGTTCTTCACGGCTTGCGTCGTGTCGGTCGCATCGTCCAGCACGATCCAGTCGATCTTCTGCCCGGCGACCTCCTTGGGCAGCAAGGCGACGGTGTTGCGCTCCGGAATCCCCAGCGACGCGGCCGGACCGGTGCTGGAGAGAGTGACGCCGACCTTGATTTGTGCGTGCGCCAGCAGCGGCAAGGCCAGGGCCAGCGCCGCCGCCACGAGGCGCGTCTTGTGCTTGGGATGCATCATTGAAGTCTCCAGGAAGTGGCCGGCGCTGTGCGCCCGGCAGCAACAACATATGAACCGATTCTGCAAGCTATACAGAAAATCGGATTATAGGTTCAGAAAGGTATCAAATTGCCTGGGCGCATGGCTCTCGGTAGTCACCCTTAGACGGCGTCTCAGCGCTCGCCGTCGAACGCCCATACCCGGCGCACACGCTGCGTTACGAGGGCCGCCAGTACCGCCTTGGCGATATCGCCCGGCAGAAACACCGCCATGGCCAGCGCCGCCTTGCCCAGCGTCATGCCGGCGATGGCGGCCAGCCAGGGAATGCCGATGGCGTAGACCACGACCAGCCCGCCCGCCAGCGCCGAGGCAAAGTAGCCCAGCATCGCCCGCAGCGTGCCGGCACCCGACCGCCCCACCCGTTGCGCCATGGCGCCGCACAGCGCGGCGCCGAACAGCATGCCGACCAGGAATCCGCCCGTCGGACCCGCGTACACACCCAGGCCGCCGCGCCCCCCGGGCAGCACCGGTAGCCCGATCGCCGCCAGCACCAGATAGAGTCCGACGGCCGCCGCGCCCCGTGCCGGCCCCAGCATGCAACCCGCCAGCATGACGCCGAGCGCCTGCAGCGTAATCGGCACGGGCAGCGCCGGCACCGGTATGGGCGGCGCCAGGCTCAATACGACGATAAAGGCAGCAAACATGGCCACCGTGGCGGTATCCCTCGTGCGCATGCGGACCTCTCCTCTTTCTTTATAGTGAAACGCGTGAATGCGTCGATGTATCGATGCCTGCCCTTGCCGAATACCCGCCTCAGCCGCCGCGCGCGTCGATGGCGTCGCCGACTTCGTCGGCGCGCTTGAGCGTGCGCACCAGCAGGGGTACCGTCAGCGCCAGCGCATTGCGCGATAGCCCGCGCGCCGCCTGGGCCTCGCGGATGTCCTGGTAATTCCGCCATATCTCGGGAATGAAACGCAGCGTCAGCGCCAGCGCCAGTGCGACGCGGCCCGCATCGATCCAGCCCAGCCGGTCCAGCGGATGCAAGGCCCGTTCGCATACCTGTATCAGGTCGCTGGTACGCGTCGTCAGGGTCACGGCCAGGGCGAGCGCCATCAGGGCGGCCACGCGCAGCAGGATCTCCGCCGCATGGGCCCAGCCGTCGAACCAGGCGGTGCAGCCCCCCACCACGGCCAGAATGGGCAACAGGCCGCGCACATGACGCCACAGCGAGCGGGCGCCGGCGCCCGACAGGGTAAGCAGCAGCACGCCGCACGCGAAAGCGAGGGCCAGGCCCTCCAGCCTGTGCACCAGGAACAGCGCCGCGCCCGCCGCCACGAGCACGATCAGCTTGTACGGCGCCGGGATGCGGTGCAACAGGCCGTCGCCGTCGACATACAGCGGCTCCATCATGAGCAATGCTCCCGATACCAATGCAGCGCGGCGGCGGGCCGGTCGTCGGCGGCGACCCTGCCCGCCGCGATGACCAGCACGCGGTCGAAATCTTCCAGCAGTTCCAGGTCGTGGCTGACCACCACTGCGTCGCACGCCAGGCCGGCAATGGCCGCACGCACCCGATTGCGGTTGCGCAGGTCCAGTTGGGTCGTGGGCTCGTCGAATACGATCACATTGGGACGCATCACCAGCACGGCGGCCAGCGCCACCAGTTGCCGCTCACCGCCGGACAACGAGTGGCTGGCACGGTCCGCCAGATGCGCGATGCCCAACGCCGCCAGCTGTTCGACCGCCCGGGCCTGGCGCGCCGCCTTGTCGGGCACCAGCGTCTTCAGGCCGAATTCCATGTCCTCCCGAACGATGGGAAAGACGATCTGGTTTTCCGGATTCTGGAAAACGAAACCCACCTCCCGCCGGACGGCGCGCGTCGCCTGGCGCGTGTCGTGGCCATTGACCCGCACCGCCCCCGACGAGGGCAGGACCAGCCCATTGATGAGCCGGGCCAGGGTGCTCTTGCCCGCCCCGTTAGGCCCGACGATGCCGATGCGCCGTTCGCTCAGCACCGTGCTCACCCCATGCAGAATCTCCGCGCGAGGCGTCTTCACGACGGCATGATCAAACTCGATTAACATGGGGCGCGATTATGCCCGAACCTGCTCATTGCCCCGGAACTCCCGGCGCCTACATGGAAAAAGTACGAAAGACCGAAGCCCAATGGCGCGCTCTGCTGTCTCCGGACGAGTTCTACGTTACGCGCGAAAAGGGGACGGAAAGGGCCTTCACCGGACGCTACTGGGACACCACCGCCCCGGGCACCTACCGCTGCGTTGCCTGCGGCACCGCGCTCTTCGCCTCCGACACCAAGTTCGATGCCGGCTGCGGCTGGCCCAGCTACTACGAACCCCTGGGCCCGGACCTGGTGCGCGAGCAACGTGATACCAGCCATGACATGGTACGCACGGAGGTATTGTGCAATGTATGCGATTCGCATCTGGGCCATGTTTTCCCGGATGGCCCGCCGCCGACAGGCCGGCGATTCTGCATTAATTCCCTCGCATTGAAATTCGAACCTGCCGAAGAATGAAGAAGTTTCTATTCGATCTGTTTCCGCTGCTGCTGTTTTTCATCGCATATCGCTATGCGGGAATCTATACGGCGACAGCGGTCGCAATTACCGCCTCCATCCTGCAAATCCTGTGGCTCAAACTGACGAGCCGCCCGATAGAAGGCATGCACTGGATCAATCTGACCGTGATCGTCGTCTTCGGCGGCGCGACGCTATGGCTGCACAGCGATGTTTTCATCAAATGGAAACCGACGGTGCTGTACTGGCTGTTCGGCGGCGCATTGCTGGTCGGCCGCTGGATATTCAAACGCAACCTGGTGCGCCGGCTGCTGGACAAACAGATCGCGCTGCCCGATCCGGTCTGGGACAAACTCAATGCCACCTGGGCGGTGTTCTTCCTGGTCGCCGGCGCGGCGAATCTCTACGTGGCATTTTCCGGCCATTTTTCGGAATCCGAATGGGTTACCTTCAAGGCATTCGGCCTGATGGGCCTGATGATTGTTTTCGTGATTGCGCAATCGCTCTGGCTGGGCCGGCATTTGCAACCGCCCGGCCATACCGGTGAAACCGCCGACGAAGCCGCCCGCAAGGCGGGCGAAAACTGAATTGATTTGAACAACTTTCCATGACTCAAATAACGGACGTGGCTGCTACCATTCGCCAGCGCCTGCAAGCGCTCGCACCCGTGGAGCTGGACATCCAGGACGACTCCCATTTGCATGCGGGACATGCCGGCGCGCATGGCGGCGCCTCGCACTTCACAGTGAGGATTACATCCGCCAAATTCGCAGGGCTTTCACCGGTCGCGCGTCATCGCCTGGTGTATGATCATTTGAATGATTTAATGCCTTACCCTATCCACGCGCTTGCGCTGGAAACCCGTACTCCTTGAAAGGACCTACATGAAACGCTTTATCCTGCTGGTGGCGGCTTGCGTGATTGCCGCCCCCGCTTTTGCCCAGAACGTGGCGACGGTCAACGGCAAACCCATTACCCAGAAAAGCCTGGACCAGTTCGTCAAGCTGCTGGTCAGCCAGGGCGCCACCGATTCGCCCCAGCTGCGCGAGCAGGTCAAGCAGGAAATGATCAATCGCCAGATTTTCGTGCAAGCCGCCGAGAAGGCCGGCGTGGCGAAACAGCCCGACGTCCAGACCGAAATGGAGCTGGCTCGCCAGGGCATCCTGGTGCGTGCCCTGATGGCCGACTACCTGCAAAAGCATCCGGTTACGGACAAGCAGGTCCAGGACCAATACAACGAGGTCAAGCAGCAGCAGGCCGGCAAGCTGGAATACAAGGTCCGCCATATTCTGGTCTCCGATGAAAAAACCGCCAACGACCTGCTGGCCCAGATCAAAAGTGGCAAGCTGAAGTTCGAAGACGCCGCCAAGAAGGAGTCCAAGGATCCTGGCAGCGCGGAAAAAGGTGGCGACCTCGGCTGGGCCCCGCCCACCAACTACGTCGCGCCTTTCGCCCAGGCCGTCACGTCCCTGAAGAAGGGTGAACTCGCCGAGAAGCCGGTGCAGACCCAATACGGCTGGCACATCATCCAGGTCGAAGATACTCGTCCGGTGGAATTCCCGCCGCTGGACCAGGTGCGCCCGCAGCTCGAGGAAATGCTGCGCCAGCAAGTACTTGCCGATTACCAGAAATCGCTGCGCGACCAGGCCAAGGTACAGTAAGCGTATTTGCCCATTGCCGACCCGGAGTCGGCACGCGCGAATTATGAAAAGCCCCGCCACTGCAAAGTGGCGGGGCTTTTACTTTTCGTTTTCCTTCCTGGCTTCCCGGTGGAGTTTGCCGCGGATGCGCCGGCGGCTCACCCCATGCCGAGCAACTGCTTCAGACCGTCTTCGTCCAGAACGGGCACGCCAAGTTTCTGCGCATTGGCCAGCTTGCTGCCCGCATCGGCACCGGCCACCACATAGGCCGTCTTCTTGGACACCGAACCGCTGACCTTGCCGCCGGCCGCCAGGATATGGCTGGTCGCCTCTTCACGCGTCAGGGTCGGCAGCGTACCGGTCAGCACGAAAGTCTTGCCGGAAAGGCCGCCGCTGCGCGCGGCGGCTTCCGCCACGGGATGCACCCCCTGTCGCTTCAGGGCTTCGACGATATCGCGGTTGTGCGGTTCGGCGAAAAAGCGGTGAATGGACGCGGCGACGGCTGGCCCGACGTCGGGAACTTCCAGCAACTGCTCTTCCCCGGCATCCATGATGGCATCCATGTCGCCGAAATGCCGTGCCACGTCGCGCGCGGTGGTTTCACCGACGTGGCGTATGCCCAGCGCGAAGAGCAGGCGGCCCAGCGTGGGTGTGCGCGCCTTGTCGATGGCACGCACCACGTTTTCGGCGGACTTCGTTCCCATGCGGTCGTAAGCGGCCAGTTCCTCGGCGGTCAGGCCGTAGATATCCGCAAGCGACTTGACGCGATCGCGCTCTACCAGTTGATCGACCAGCTTTTCGCCCAGCCCTTCGATATCCAGCGCCTTGCGCCCCGCCGCGTGCAGCAGCGTCTGCTTGCGCTGGGCGGCGCAGAACAGGCCGCCGGTACAGCGCGCGATGGCCTCGCCTTCCGGCCGTTCGATCGCCGAACCGCATACCGGGCACACCGGGTACTTCTTTTTCATGTCGAAAGGGGCCGCGTCCGCGGGCCGCTTTTCGAGCACCGGGCCGACGACTTCCGGGATAACGTCGCCAGCGCGCCGAACGATGACGGTATCGCCGATCCGCACATCCTTGCGGCGGATCTCGTCCTCGTTATGGAGCGTGGCGTTGGTGACCGTCACGCCGCCCACGAAAACCGGTTGCAAGCGCGCCACCGGCGTGATCGCGCCCGTGCGCCCCACCTGGACTTCGATGTCCAGCAGCGCCGTGGTCGCTTCCTCGGCGGGGTATTTGTGGGCCAGGGCGAAGCGCGGCGCGCGCGCGACGAAGCCCAGCACTTTCTGCGCCGGCAGCGAATCGACCTTGTACACCACGCCATCGATATCGTAGGCCAGCGTCGGGCGCAGCTTCGCGACCCGCGCATAAAAGGCAAGCAAACCGTCCGCGCCTGTAGCTTTCCGGTTGTGCTGGGTATTGATCGGCAAGCCCAGCTCGGCCAGCCAGTCCAGCATCGCGCTGTGCGATTCTCGCGGGAGCGTGGCGGCCTGGCGCACGCCCGGGGCCGGTTCGTCGAACAGCCCGGTCTGGCGATTGGCAAGTCCGTGTACCTCGCCCCATCCATAGGCGAAGAAACGCAGCGGACGCTGCGCCGTGATGCGCGGATCCAATTGCCGCAGGCTACCCGCCGCGGCGTTGCGCGGATTGACGAAGACCTTTTCCCCGCGCTCGGCCTGGGCCGCGTTCAGGCGCTGGAACTCGCGGCGATTCATCAGGACCTCGCCGCGCACTTCCAGCACGCGCGGGGCGCCGGGCTTGAGCTGCAGCGGAATCGAACGAATGGTGCGGATATTGGCCGTCACGTCCTCGCCCGTCTGCCCGTCCCCCCGCGTCGCGGCCTGTACAAGCTTGCCGCCCTCGTAACGCAGGCTGATCGCCAGGCCGTCCAGCTTCAGTTCACAGAAGTAGTCCGGCTGGCTGGCCGGACCCAGTTGCCCGGACGAGCGCAAGGTGTCCGTCACTCGCTTGTCGAAAGCGCGGACTTCCTCTTCATCGAAGGCATTGCCCAGCGACAGCATGGGCACCGCGTGCGTGACGGCGCCGAAGGCCGCCAGGGGCGTGGCACCCACCCGCTGGGTCGGCGACTCCGGCGTCACGAGCTCCGGGTGGGCCGACTCCAGCTCTTCGAGTCGGCGCATCAGGGCATCGTACTCGGCGTCGGAAACGCTGGGCGCGTCCTCGACGTAATACCGGTAATTGTGCTGCTCGATTTCGACACGCAGGCGGTCGATTTCCGCCTGCGCGCCGGTCTTGTCCCCAGCCTTCACGAAAACACCCGCAACGCGCGCTCGCTGCCGGCCCGCAGGCCGGCCTGCTCCAGTTGGCCGAACAGAACCTGCAAGCGCTCGTCGATGATCGACACGGAGGCGTCGGCCAGCGGTTTACCCTGGTCGTCCACCAGTTCGGCGCGCAGCCGCTGCGACAACTGGCGTCCGACGTCCACCATGCGACCGAACGCGCGTTCGTCGGGCGGGCTGCAAGGCACGTCCAGCAGCAGATTCAGGCGTTCGACTCCGCCCATGCCGGCATCGAACGCGGCGCCGTCGCCCCGCGTGAGCGTGAATCGCGGCAGGCCGACGTCGGACATCCAGACCAGGCGCGGGCCGTCATGGATGAACCCAAGGTCGCGCGCGACGGACAGGACCTCCGCCGCCGGCTGGGCGCCGCCCAGCAGCAAGGTCAGGCCTACCTGCGTGTCGAGCGCGGCGCAGGTGTCGTCCAGGCGGGCGGCCTGCTCCAGCACGGCCTGTTGATCGGGTCCTTCGATGGCGGCATCGAAACGCTCGCCCAGGTCCTGGGCCCGAGCCCAGGCCTGCGACCATTCGATGGCCGTCAGCGGGCCGCTCCGGTTGGCCAGCAACACGGCGATCTGCAGGGCACCGTAGCGCTCGTCGGCGCGCAGGCGCGCACGGTGGCGCTGATCGTCCGTCACGCCGAAGACCCGCATGGGCTTGCGGCCGGCCGAGCGCATGCTTTGCGTGACGGGCAACAGATCGCCGCCACGCACCGGCTCGGCGAACGTGACTTCGATCACCACCTCGCAGGTGGGATCGGCTTCTTCGCCATCGTCGCCCTCGGCATGGGCGGCGCCGGAAGATACGGGCGGCGTTTCGGCGTGTGCGCCGGCGGCCGCGCCTGCGGACGCGCTGGCGGGCGCCGCGCCGTTGAAGGCCGGCTCGCGGCGCTGGGAGGATGGGCTGGGCGTGCCATGCGGCACGTGCGCCGCGCCGCCTTCCTGGCCGGTGCCGCCGAACAGAGGATCGTGCTCATTGCTGGGAAAATGCGCCTGCATCCTGCGGCGTACCCGGCGATCCTGCCACCAATTGAAGCCCAGGACCATCAGGATGAGCAGGACACCCAGGACGATCAGCCCGATCTGCAAATCACTCATGTATCAATTCCGCGCCCTTGGGGGCCGCGCCTCTGTCAATCTAAGTTATGCGGCCTCGGCCGCGAGCTGAACCGCCGAATCGATATCCACCGCGACAATGCGGGATACACCTTGCTCCTGCATCGTAACGCCGACCAGCTGCTTCGCCATCTGCATGGCGATCTTGTTATGCGAGATGAACAGGAACTGGGTTTGCTCGCTCATCGCACTGACCAGGTTGGCGTAGCGTTCGGTATTCGCATCATCCAGCGGCGCGTCGACCTCGTCCAGCAGGCAGAACGGCGCGGGATTCAGCTTGAACAGCGCGAATACCAGCGCGGTCGCAGTCAAGGCCTTTTCGCCGCCGGACAACAGATGAATGGTGCTGTTGCGCTTGCCGGGGGGCTGCGCCATCACCTGCACGCCCGCGTCCAGGATTTCGTCGCCAGTCATGATCAGCTTGGCTTCGCCGCCGCCGAACAGGCGCGGAAAGAGCTCGCCGAAATGGCCATTGACGGTATTGAAGGTTTCCTGCAACAGCTCTCGCGTTTCGCGATCGATCTTGCGGATGGCGTCCTCCAGCGTCTCTATGGCCGTCATCAGGTCCTGCTGCTGCGAATCCAGGAACTCCTTGCGCTCGCGCGACGTCGTCAGTTCGTCCAGCGCAGCCAGGTTGACCGAACCCAGGCTATCGATCTGCCGCGAAATACGCGCGACTTCCGACTGCAGCCAATTGGCGCGGCGCCATTCCTCGGGCATGGATTCCAGGGACTGCGCCAGCGCTTCGCGATCCACCTCGCGGGCGTTCAACTGCTCGCTGAACTGCTCCTCGGCCAGGCGAGCGGCCTGTTCCTGCAATTGCAATTCCATGATGCGGGCACGCCGCGGCTCGAGGGATTGCTCGAGCCGCACACGGTCTTCATCGGCGCCACGCAGCTGGGCCGCCAGATTGTCCATCTCGATGCGCGCGCGGGCCAGGGCTTCCTCGCGTTCGGCGCGCAACTCCAGCGCATCCTGCAGCCCGGCCTGCGAAGCCGATGCGTCAAGCTCGAACAGTTCGCCCTGCAACTGCTCCAGTTCCGCGCGCGCGCGCTGGCTCTGGTCCGCCGCCAGCTGCTGGTTGCGGCGCAAGTCCTGGATGCGGGCCTCGATGCCACGCTGCGCGAATTCCGACTCGTGCACCGCGCGCTCCAGTTCGCACAGCCGGGCACGTGCGGCTTCGGCCTTTTCGGCCAGGGTTTCCCCTTCGATCTCGGCATCGGCGAAACGCGATTGGTGTTCCGCCAATTCCTGGTCCAGCGTTTCGAAGCGGACTTCGGCATCTTCGCGCGCCGCGCGCAGTTCTTCCTCGTGGGCGCTGATTTCGGCCAGGTCCTCGCGCAAGCGCGCACCGCGTTCGCCCGATTGTTGCGCCTGCTGCTGCAGGCGGGAATACTCCAATTGGATGTCGTGCACGCGACGGGTGACTTCCGCCACGCGCTGGCGCGCCGGAACCACCGCCTGCGAAACCTGCTGCCACGCCGCTTCGCTGCGAGCCACAGCGGCACGGCCCTGGTCGGCGATCAGCTGCTGCGCCTTCAGTTCGCGCTGCAGGTTCTCGATTTCCTGCTGGCGCGCCAGCAGGCCGGACTGCTCCGAATCTGCCGCGTAGAAGCGCACGCTGTGGGCGTCGACCAGATGGCCGTCCTTGACCACATAGGCACCGCCCGGCGGGAGCGAAGCGCGGGCCGCCAGGGCCTGCGCCAGGCTATCGCCGACGTAGACATCGCGCAGCCACTCGTTCATCAGCGTGCGCAGGTCGCCGTCGGAGATGCGCAGCAGGCCGGTCAGCGGCTGCAGGCCTTGCGCGGCGGCCGGTGCCGGCGCGGCAGCCGGCAACTGGTAGAACGCCAGCCGCGCGGGCGGCGCGTCCTCGGCAAAGGCCCTGGCCCAGTCCAGGCTGCGCACTTCCAGCGCGGCCATGCGTTCGCGTAATGCCGCCTCGAGTGCCGTTTCCCAGCCCGGTTCGATATGCAGCTTCTGCCACAGCCGGCCCAGCCCCGCCAATTCATGCTTGGCCAGCCAGGGCTCCAGTGCGCCCTGCTTCTGCACGTCCTCCTGCAGCTTGGTCAGCGCCGTCAGCCGGGCTTCCAGCCGGGCCAGCGTCTGCGCCTCCTGTTGCGCGGCGGCCTGCGCGCGGCCGCGCTCGGCATCGGCTTCCGGCAAACGGGTTTCCAGCGTCGCCAGTTCTTCCTGCGCGGCCTCCAGCTGTTCCTGGCCGGAAGCCAGCGCGCCGCCCAGTTCCTCCAGCCGCGTGGGATCCGGCGTCTGCAGGTCGCGCATTTCCTGCTGCACGCGCTCGCGGCGCTGTTCCAGCGCCTGCAACTGGCGGTCGGCATCGCGCTGGCTCTGGGCGACCAGGGCCAGATCCTGTTCGACCCGCGCCAGGGCACCGCGCATGGCGTCGCGCCCCTGGGCGGCATCGCGCACCCGGGCCTCGACGGCCGGCAGGGCCGCCTGGGCGTCCTCGGCCATCGCCCGCGCTTCCTGCGCGCGCTCGATACCGGCGGCGAGGTCTTCCTCGGCCTGGGCGATTTGCTCCGTGCAGTGGGTCTGCTGGGCCTCCCATTCCTCGATCTGCCGGGTCAGTTGCTCGCGGCGGGCCTGGACGCGATTGCGGGATTCCACCACGTGGCGGATCTCCGCTTCCAGACGGCTGACCTGGGCATTGGCCTCGTAGAGCTGGCCCTGGGCATTGTGCACGAGATCGCTGGCGGCATAGTGCGCCTGGCGCCGCGATTCGAGTGCGGCTTCGCCCGCCCGCAGTTCGGCGACGGCGGCCTCCAGCTCGTTCTGCGCCTGGTCGATCTCCTGGCTTTTCTTCTGGCGTTCCGCGCGCGCCCCGGATTCCTTCAGAAACCACAATGCGTGCTGCTTGCGTTCGCCATCGGCCTGCAGTTCCCGGTATTCACGGGCCACCTCGGCCTGAGACTCCAGCTTTTCCAGCTGGCTGTTGAGTTCGCGCAGAATGTCCTCGACCCGGGTCAGGTTCTCGCGGGTATCGGACAGTCGGTTTTCGGTTTCGCGGCGGCGTTCCTTGTAGCGCGACACACCGGCCGCTTCTTCCAGGAAGACGCGCAGCTCTTCAGGGCGCGCCTCGATCAGCCGGTTGATCATGCCCTGGCCGATGATGGCGTAGCCGCGTGCGCCCAGGCCGGTGCCGAGGAAGATATCGTGGATGTCGCGCCGGCGTACCTGCTGGTTATTGACGAAATAGCTGCTGGTGCCGTCGCGCGTCAGTACGCGCCGCACCGCGATTTCGGCATAGGAGCTCCATTGCCCGGCGGCGCGGCCTTCGCTGTTGTCGAACACCATTTCCACCGACGCGCGCGCGGCCGGCTTGCGATTGCCCGATCCGCTGAAGATGACGTCCTGCATCGATTCGCCGCGCAATTCCGAGGCCTTGGCTTCGCCCAGCACCCATCGCACGGCGTCGATGATGTTCGATTTGCCGCAGCCGTTGGGTCCCACCACGCCGACCAGTTGGCTGGGGACCGGAATGACCGTGGGATCGACGAACGATTTGAAGCCGGCGAGTTTTAGCTGGGTAAGACGCACAGTATCTGTTTGACTGACCGGAGGGTTGATGGACGCGTTGACGGACCTGCCGCGCATTGCAAATCGGCCCCGCGGGGCCGATGCTGACGAACCGGTTCCATGGACCGGCTTTTTTCGGGGCTTATGATACCCCACCGCCCGCCCGGGCCGCATGCGGCGCCGCCCATCCGCCCCGCCATGGGACGGCCACGCCATCCCGGCCGGCCGCGACGGGGATGCCGCATCAACGCCCCGCCCCAGGGCGGACGCTATACTCCCTGACACTTTAATTTGGCGCGGGCCTATTCATGCCGCGGCCGCTGCCGGATACTGACCGGCAACGTGAATGGGGACATCTCTTTGAAACGCGGTTTCTTTCTGGTCATGGCGGCGCAGGCCCTGTCCTCGCTCGCGGACAATGCGCTCTTCATTGCGGCGATTGCCCTCATCCAGGAATTGCGCGGTCCGGACTGGATGGCGCCGATCATGAAGTGGTCGTTCGCGCTGGCCTATGTGCTGCTGGCGGCCTTCGTGGGCGCCATCGCGGACTCCTACCCCAAGGGCCGCGTCATGTTCGCCACCAATGCCCTCAAGGTGGGCGGCTGTCTGCTGATGTTCTCCTATGCCAGCCTGGGGATCTCGCACGCCCACCAAACCTATCTGGTCTGCCTGGCCTATGCCATGGTGGGCGTGGGGGCGGCGGCCTATTCGCCCGCCAAATACGGCATCGTGACGGAAATGCTGCCGCCCGAACTGCTGGTCAAGGGCAATAGCTGGATCGAAGGGCTGACCGTCATTTCCATCATCCTGGGCACGGTGCTGGGCGGGGCGCTGATCTCACCCGACATTTCGGGCCTCATCCTGCGCCACCCCTGGAGCAGCAAGCTCGTGCATACACCCGCGGAGGCCGCCATCCTCGTCATCGCCGGCGTCTACCTGCTGGCTTCGGCCTGCAACCTGCTGATTCCCAAGACCCACGTGCGCTATCCGCCGCAGCAGAAGAACCCCATCCGGCTCATTTCCATTTTCGGCGGCTACGTCCGCGTGCTTTGGCACGACAAGCTCGGGCAGATATCGCTGGCCGTCACCACCTTGTTCTGGGGCGCCGGAGCCACCCTGCAACTGATCGTCATCGAGTGGGGCCGCAGCCAACTGGGCTACCGCCTGGACCAGGCGTCCATCCTGATGGGCATCGCGGCGGTGGGGACGGTCATCGGGTCCATCCTGGCCGGCCGCATTCCCCTGCGCAAGGCACTGTGCGTCCTGCCGGTCGGTGCCGCCATGGGGCTGGTCGTACTCCTGATGCCGCTGGTGCACAACACATGGCACGTCTATCTGCTGTTGCTGGTGGTGGGTGGCCTGGCCGGGTTCTTTGTCGTGCCGATGAATGCCCTGCTGCAGCATCGCGGGCATGTCCTGCTGTCCGCGGGCCACTCCATCGCCGTGCAGAACTTCAATGAGCAGCTCAACATCCTGCTCATGGTGGCCATTTACACGCTGCTGCTATGGCTGAACCTGCCGATCGGCATCATCATCGTGATTTTCGGCTCCATCGTCGCCATCCTGATGCTGATATTCATGCGCTGGAGCCGCCGCAACATGCAGGACAGCCCGGATCTGATCGGCCAGATCGGCCAGGAAGGCCACGGCAAGGCCCTTGAAGGCCGCGCCCACTAGGCTGCGCGCCGGACCCGACGGGGCAGGCCCGGGACTGCTCCGGGCCCAACCCTGGGACATCATCGGGAACTGGCGGGCGGACGCTGGCGGAAGCGGTGGCTAGGACAGCGCCACTGCCGCCGCCAGACGCAGGTCCTGCCACGCGCGCGCTTTCTCGACGGGGCTGCGCAGCAGATAGGCCGGATGGTAGCTGACCACCATGGGTATCTCGCCATCCGGCGTTTTCAGGACATGGACGCGACCGCGCAGGCTGCCGATGGCCGCATCGGTTTCCAGCAGCGTCTGCGCGGCGAACCGGCCCAGCACCAGGATGCGTTCGGGTTTGAGCAGCGCGATCTGGCGCATCAGGTACGGACGGCAGGCGGCGATCTCTTCCGGCTTGGGATTGCGATTTCCCGGCGGCCGGCACTTGATGACATTGGCGATATAGACATCGCGATCGCGGCTCATGCCGACGGCCGCCAGCATGGCATCCAGCAGTTGGCCGGAACGGCCGACGAAAGGCAGGCCCTGGCGATCTTCCTGTTCGCCCGGCGCCTCGCCGACCACCAGCCAGCGGGCCTGCTCCGGCCCCATGCCGAACACGGCCTGCCGGCGCCCACGGCACAGGCCGCAGGCCGTGCATTCGAGCACGCGCTCACGCAGGGTGGCCATGTCCAGCGTTGCCAGCGATTCGGCCGTCGGTGCGGGCTGCGGCGGGGTCTCCTTGGCGGAACGCGCAGCGGGGGCCGAGGACGGCGCGGGGCGCGGCCCGAGGACCGGACGCCGCGCCGGCGCGCCGGGCCCGGACGCCGGCTGCCCGCCGGATGACTGCTGTACATCGGACGCAGGGCTGCTTCCGGAACCCGTACCCGCACCTGCGACGGCATCCACGGACGATGCTGTGCCTGCGGCGGATGCCGCGGCGGGTGCCCTGGGCGCCGGCCGCGCAACGGTCCCACCCTGCGCCGCATCTGGCGCGACCGCCCCGGCCCGGCCCTGGGCCGCGGACTGCACCCGGGCTGCGGGGGCCGACACTGCGGCTGCATCGCCGGCGGCCGTCGCGGCGGGCTGCGGCGCTTCCTGCCGCAGCCATACTTTCTCCATGCCGATCTCGCGCAGCCACGCCCGCTGCAGCGGGTTGAGCACCGGCGCCTTCGCCGGGAAGCCGGTCGCCTCAGCCATGTCCGGCCTCGTCGATGGGAACCGGCTTCTGCATGACCAGCGCGTCCTCGCGCCGTCCCCGGCCTGCGGGGTAATATCCGCGCCGCACGCCCACGCGCCGGAAACCATGGTGCTCGTAGAACGCCACCGCACCCGCGTTGGACGGGCGAACCTCCAGCAGCACCCCGCCTATGCCACGATCGCGGGCACGCTGGACGCACCAGGCGATCAGCCTGGACCCCAGCCCCTGGCGATGCAAGGCCTTGTCGATAGCCACCACCAGTAGATGCGACACGTCCGGCGCGTGCATCAGGATGGCGAATCCCAACATGCGGCCCGCCCGGCGCAACACGCAGGTGTCGTAGCCCGCCGCCAGCGCATCGGCGAAATTGCGGCGAGTCCAGGGGAAGGCCTGGACGGAGGCCTCGATGCGCTCCATATCGTCCAGATCCAGCACGGTCATCGGCGACATTTCCACCGGCAGGCCATCCCCGCGCGGCGTGGCCGCGATCGACCCGGCGCCGGCGGCTGCCTGTCCTGATTCGGCGCCGGCAACGGCGTCCACCGGCACCGCAGCCGCCGGCCCTGGCGCGGCGGCGGGGACCTGGTTCATCGGCTCGAGGGCGGCCGTCTCCAGCGCGGGGGTAGCCTTGGGGTTGCCCCCCTGCCCCGCCAGCCGCTCCGCCGTTGTGTAGGCGACCCGGTCACGCACGTACAGGGGCATGGCTTGCTCCGGCGGTACGGTTTCGCCGCGACGCCAGGCCTGCAATGCCAGCCGGGCGATATCCCGCGCGTGCGGGCGCCGGGCGTCGTAGCGGGTCCAATCCGCATGCGGTGTCATCTGCCGGGCATACGCGTCCCACGCATCGCCGGCCAGCACGGGGGCGAGCGCCAACCCGGTACGCGCCCGCCATTCGTCCAGATGGTCTTCAATCCAGGGCACGACTTCGGCGGCAGCGATCAATAGGGGCGCCTGCAGGACCTCCCAGCCCGTATCGTCCGCCGCGCCCTGGGCACGGCGGTACACAGCCAGGTAGACCTCTTCCATGCGGGCATCCAGGGCCACGATGACGGCCTGGTCCGGCCGCGCCGGCACTTGGGCCGCGACCGCCATATGGGACACGATGGGAACGACGGGCAGGTCGTGGGCCATGGCGATGCCCTGCGCCACGCCGCACGCCACCCGCAGGCCGGTAAAGCCGCCCGGACCCTGGCCGAAGGCAACCGCCTGGATGCCCTCCGGCCCGATGCCGGCGTCGCGCAACAGCTCGCGCGCCATGGGCAGCAGCCGCTCGGCATGTTCCTGGGCCCCTTCGTGCTCCAGCGTGGCGATGGGCGCGCCGTCCGCGTCGTCGCGCAGCAGCGCGACGCTGCAGCGAGAGGATGACGTTTCAAGCGCCAATAAAGTCGGTTTCATAGCCGGGAATTGTACGTAATACCAAAGACTTGCCCTCGCTTGTAAGGGGGATTTCAACCAACCTGTCCAATGTGTAATATCTTGTGAACGACCACTAGCCGCTCATTCCGGGCGCTGTTACATTTCCGGCCATGAATACGCAAAACACCACTCCGACGCGAAAAGTCCTCGTTGTCGACGACGATCCCCGCCTGCGCGACTTGCTACGGCGGTATCTCTCGGAACAGGGCTTCAATGTCTTCGTCGCCGAAGATGCCAAGGAAATGGGCAAGCTGTGGCAGCGGGAGCATTTCGACCTCCTGGTGCTCGACCTGATGCTGCCCGGCGAAGACGGGCTGTCCATCTGCCGTCGCCTGCGTGGTGGGCACGACAACACGCCTATTATCATGCTGACCGCCAAGGCCGAGGAAATCGACCGCATCGTCGGCCTGGAGATGGGAGCGGACGACTACCTGTCCAAGCCTTTCAATCCGCGCGAACTGCTGGCCCGCATCAACGCGATCCTGCGCCGCCGCGGTACGGAAGAACACCCGGGCGCGCCCAGCCAGGAAAACGAATCGATCGCCTTCGGCCCCTATGTGCTGAACCTGTCCACCCGCACCCTGACCCGCAACAACGAACAGGTACCGATCACCACGGGCGAGTTCTCGGTGCTGAAAGTGTTCGCCCGCCATCCCAAGATTCCTCTGTCGCGCGATAAGCTCATGGAGCTGGCGCGCGGCCGTGAATACGAAGCTTTCGATCGCAGCCTGGACGTGCAGATTTCGCGCCTGCGCAAGCTGATCGAACCGAACCCCTCCAAGCCGGTGTTCATCCAGACAGTATGGGGACTCGGCTACGTCTTCGTGCCGGACGGTGGGAGCTGAAACCTGATCGTTCCCGGGGCAGGAACGCCGCAACATGCTCCGTTTTCGCAGCGCCCTCAAAGCCATGACGTCGCGTGTACGTCTGGGACTGTTCGGCCGTACCTTCCTGTTGCTCGCCGCACTCATGCTCGTCAGTCTGGGCGCCTGGCTGCAGGTCTTCTTCAGCATGGAGCTGGGCCCCCGCGCCAACCAGATGGCGCAACGGGTGATCACGGCCGTCAACATCACCCGTACCGCCCTCGTCTATTCGCAGACGGACGAACGCAGCAAGCTGCTGCTGGACCTGGCCACGAACGAGGGCATCCAGGTCTACCCCCGGGAACTCACCGATTTTGCCGAGCCCCTGCCCAACGACGATTACTGGCAGCGGGTGGCGGACCACATCCGCAGCCGTTTCGGGCCCGAAACGCAGATAGCCTGGGGCGTGAACCAAGTGCCCGGCTTCTGGGTCAGCTTTCAAATCGACCATGACCTGTATTGGCTGGTGTTCGAGCGGGAACAGATCGGCCTGACGGGCGGCATCGAATGGCTGGGCTGGGGTGCCACCGCGCTGCTGCTATCGCTGGTGGGCGCGGCCGTCAGTGTCGGTTTCGTCAACCGGCCGCTGTCCAGGCTGGCGCGCGCCGCGCAGGTACTGTCCCGCGGCGAGACGCCGGCCCCCCTGCCGGAAAACGGGCCGCTGGAAATCCGCGACCTCAATGCCTCGTTCAACCGCATGGCCAAGGACATACGGCAGACGGAGGCGGACCGCGAGCTGATGCTGGCCGGGATCTCGCATGACCTGCGCACGCCGCTGGCGCGGATGCGCCTGGAGATCGAAATGAGCGGCGTGTCCGAGGACGCTCGGCAGGCGATCGACGACGATCTCGCACAGATCGACCACAGTATCGGGCAATTGATGGAATATGCCCGTCCCGCCGGCACCCTGCCCCAGATGGCTACCGACGTCTCGGGGGTGCTTGGCGAACTCCTGGATCGCGAGCGCAGCCATACTGCCTCCACCGGCGGTGAAATCGAAGCCGTCATCACGCCCGGCCTGCGCGCACGCATCACGGCGCTGGACCTCAAGCGTATCGTCAGCAACCTGCTGGAAAACGCCCGCCGCTATGGACGGTCCGGCGACGGCCAGGCCCACTTGTACATGGGCGTGCAATCGGAAGGCAATATCATCGCCATCGAGGTCTCGGATCGGGGTCCCGGCATTGCGGCCGACGATGTGGACCGGCTGCTGCGGCCCTTCTCCCGCGGCGAGGCGGCGCGCACGGGCGTGAGCGGCGCGGGATTGGGACTGGCCATCGTGGAGCGCCTGCTGAAGCACGTCGGCGGCACCCTGAAGATGCTGCCCCGCCCGGGCGGCGGGCTGACGGCGAGGATAGAATTGCCCAAAGCCCGAATTAGAAATTATCAATTAGACAGCGAAACTTAATAGCGTAAAATTTACGGGTCTGAGTTTCATCACCCAAAAAGCAAGGAGTCCACATGAAAACTGTTGGCGACAAACTCGAGCCTTTCAAGGTTGCCGGCGTCAAGCCCGGCTTCAACCACCACGAAGAAAACGGCGTGTCCGCCTTTGAGGACATCACCGAAAGCTCGTTCCCTGGCAAGTGGAAGGTGATTTATTTCTATCCGAAGGACTTCACCTTCGTGTGCCCGACCGAAATCGTCGGCTTCAATGCCCTGGCCAAGGAATTCGAAGACCGTGACGCTGTCCTGCTGGGCGGTTCGACCGACAACGAATTCGTCAAGCTGGCGTGGCGCCGCGAGCACCCGGACCTGAACAAGCTGGGCCACTACCAGTTCGGCGATACCACGGGCGCCCTGGTCGACCAGTTGGGCGTGCGTGAAAAGTCCGCCGGTGTGGCGCTGCGCGCCACCTTCATCGTCGATCCGGACAACGTGATCCAACACGTTTCGGTGAACAACCTGAATGTCGGCCGCAATCCGGAGGAAGTCCTCCGCCTGCTCGACGGCCTGCAAACCGACGAGCTGTGCCCGTGCAACCGTAAGGTTGGCGGCGACACGCTGTAAGATCCCCAGCCCGGTTCGCCGGGCTTTCGCTGCTTCACGCTATAGGTAAAAACTATGGAATTTATCCAAACCATTAAGGACTCAGTGCCGGATTGGGCCAAGGATATCCGGCTGAACCTGGACGGCGTGATCGCGCGGTCCACATTGCCCGCGGAAGACGCGGTGGGCGCCGCGCTGGCGGCGGCCTTCGCGTCGCGTAGCCCGTTCCTGATCGAAGCCTTCAAGAAAGGCCTGTCGGACACCGACGCCAACGCCGCCCTGACGGCGGCCGCGCTGATGGGCATGAACAACGTATGGTATCCGTACGTCGAGATGGCGGAAGATGCGCAGCTGAAGAGCCTGCCCGCGCAACTGCGCATGAATGCCTACTCGACCAGCGGCGGTGTGGACAAAAAGCGATTCGAGCTGTTCGCTTTGTCGGCCTCTATCGTCGGCAAATGCCACTTCTGCGTGCAGTCGCACTACGCCTTGCTGAAAAAAGAAGGCTACACGGTGGAGCAGTTGCGCGATGTGGGCCGCATCGCCGCCGTGGTGAACGCGGCAGCGCTGGTGCTGACCGCGCAAGGCAAGTAAGCGGGACAGGCCCTCGCCCTAGACCGTGGCGTCGCGTGCCAGCAGGGCGACTACCGTGGCCGCGATGCCCTCCTTGCGGCCAAGGTAGCCCAGCCCCTCGTTGGTCTTGGCCTTGATGTTGACCGCGCTTTCGTCCAGGCTCAGGTCGGCGGCGATGTTGCCCACCATTGCGGCGGCATGCGGGCCGATCTTCGGCGCCTGCGCATGCACCGTGGCGTCGATATTGACGACGGTCCAGCCCGCCTCTTTCACCTTGGCCATGGCAGCGCGCAACAGCACGCGGCTATCGGCGCCGCGATAGGCCGGATCCGTATCCGGGAAATGCCGGCCGATATCGCCCAGCGCGGCGCCGCCCAGCACCGCGTCGGTAATGGCATGAAGCAGGACGTCCGCATCGGAATGCCCTTGCAGCCCATGGGTATGCGGAATGGTGACGCCACCGATGACCAACGGACGGCCCACCGCCAATGCGTGGACATCGAAACCCTGCCCTACGCGGAAGGGAATATTCACAGCCATTTCTCCATCAGGCCGAAATCCTCCGGCCAGGTCACCTTGAAATTGCGCATGACGCCCGGCACCAGCAACGGCGCGTGGCCGGCGGCTTCGATGGCCGATGCCTCGTCGGTGACGTCGACGCCGCGCTCACCGGCCTCGCGCAACGCCCGTCGCAGCAGCCCCGCGCGAAACATCTGCGGCGTCTGCGCCTGCCAGAGCTCTTGCCGATCCACCGTGCGCACGACGCGCTCGTGCCCGGCCTTGACCGTGTCGCGTACCGGCAGCGCCAGCAGGCCGCCCACGGCATCTTCCAGGCACGCGTCGATCAGCCGCGCCAGCGCGGCGGCCGTCAGGCCGGGACGCGCGGCGTCGTGAACCAATATCCAGTCGTCGTCCGCCGCCCCGCTATCGCCCAGGGCGTTGGCAACGGTGACCGCGCGCGTGGGGCCGCCACATTCGCGCCATACGGTGCGCGGAAGTCCGGCCAGCGCGGATTCCACCCAGGCATCGCCGGGCGACACGGCAACGCGCACCTGGCACACCCGCGGATCCGCGAGTAGCGCGAGTACCGAATGCCGCAGCATGGGCTGCCCGGCCAGGGGGTAATACTGCTTGGGAAGACCGGCGCCGCCGGCGGCCACGGCACGGGCGCCGATGCCGGCCGCGGGAACGATCGCGATAAGAGAGGCGGACATAGGCTGGAGATTTTATAATCTTCCTTCTCATGCCTGCAGATTTCCCCTCTTCCCCCCCGGCGCCGCTGGTCCCGTCGACGGACTCCATCCTGGCGGCCCTCAAACCCGGCACCCGATATGCACAGCCCCGCCCCCCCGGCTCGGGCGATGCATGGCTGCTGGCCGACCTGGCCCGCCAGGCCGCCCGCCCGCTGCTCGTCCTGACTGCCGATCCGCTGGAAGCGCAACGGCTGACCGACGAAATCCATCTGTTCGACCCCGATCTGCGCGTGCGCCAGCTGCCCGACTGGGAAACGCTGCCCTACGATGCGTTCTCGCCGCATCACGACCTGATTTCCGAACGGCTGAAGACGCTGGACGCACTGATGCGTCATTCCGTCGACGTCCTGGCCGTGCCCATCACCACCGCGTTGTATCGCCTGGCGCCGCCTTCGTTCATGGCCGCCTATACGTTTTCGTTCAAGCAGCGCGACAAGCTGGACGAGGCCGCGCTGCGAGGGCGGTTGACGCTGGCCAACTACAGTCACGTGACCCAGGTCACGGCGCCCGGGGAATTCTGCCTGCGCGGCGGCCTGATCGATCTGTTCCCCATGGGCTCGGCGGTGCCCTACCGGCTGGACCTGTTCGACGACGAAATCGAATCGATACGCGCCTTCGACGTCGACACCCAGCGCAGCCTGTACCCGGTCAATCATGTGCAACTGCTGCCGGGACGCGAATTCCCGATGGACGAGGAAGCGCGCAACCGCTTCCGCGCACGCTTCCGCGAGATCTTCGAAGGGGATCCTTCGCGTGCCGTGCCCTATCGCGATATCGGCAACGGCATCGCATTCGCGGGCGTCGAATACTACCTGCCGCTATTCTTCGAGCAAACCGCCACCCTGTTCGATTACCTGGCGCCGTCCACCATCATGGTGACGATCGGCGATATCGACGATGCCATCCGCCGCTTTGCCCAGGATACCTCCAGCCGCTACCAATTCCTGAAGAGCGACCGCGAGCGTCCGGTGCTGGCGCCGGACGCACTGTTCCTCGATAGCGTATCGTTGTTCGGCCAGCTCAAGGATTTCGAACGTCTTGCGCTGACGGCCGACGCCGGCCATCCCGATATCGGGCCGGCACCCGACGTGGCGGTCACGCGGCGGGCCGACGACCCCGTGGCGCGGCTGCGCACGGTGGTCGATGCCGGCAAGTGGCGCATCCTGCTATGCGCCGATTCCGCCGGCCGGCGCGAGACACTGGCCCAGATGCTGGCCGAGTTCGACCTGGCGCCGGATTTCGAGGCAGCCTCCATCGAGGACTTCCGCCTGTCTCCGGCGCGCCTGGCCCTGCTGGCCGCGCCACTCACATCGGGCTTCAGCCTGCCCGCCGAAGGCATTGCCTTCATCACCGAGAACGACCTGTACCCGGGGCAGGCCGCGGTCGGCCGCCGCGGCCGCCGCGAGCAGGAGCGCGCCAGCAACGTCGAAGCCATGGTGCGCGACCTGTCGGAACTGCGCGAGGGCGATCCGGTCGTCCACGCCCAGCATGGCATCGGCCGCTACCATGGCCTGATCAATATGGACATGGGCGAAGGCGAGATGGAATTCCTGCATCTCGAATACGCCAACGGCAGCACGCTATACGTTCCCGTCTCGCAGTTGCACGTCATCGCGCGCTACAGCGGTGCCGACCCGGAAACCGCGCCCCTGCACCAGCTGGGTTCGGGACAATGGGATAAGGCGCGCCGCAAGGCCGCCAAGCAGGTGCGCGACACCGCGGCGGAACTTCTCGACCTGTACGCGAAGCGGGCGGCGCGCGAAGGCTATGCCTTCAAGTTGCAGCCCAACGACTACGAGGCCTTCGCCGAAGGCTTCGGCTTCGAGGAAACCGCGGACCAGGCCGCCGCCATCCAGGCCGTGATCCACGACATGACATCCGGCAATCCCATGGATCGGCTGGTCTGCGGCGACGTCGGTTTCGGCAAGACGGAAGTAGCGCTGCGGGCCGCCTTCCTTGCGGTCGCCAACGGCAAGCAGGTTGCCCTGCTCTGTCCCACCACCCTGCTGGCCGAACAGCACGCGCAGACCTTCGCGGACCGTTTCGCCGACTGGCCCGTGCGCGTCGTCGAATTGTCCCGTTTCCGGTCCGCGAAGGAAGTCGCGACGGCCATCCAGGGCATCAACGACGGCAGCGTCGACATCGTCATCGGCACGCACAAGATCCTCTCCAAGGATGTGCGCTTCAAGCAGCTGGGCCTGGTCATCATCGACGAGGAGCACCGCTTTGGGGTACGCCAGAAAGAAGCACTGAAGTCCCTGCGCGCCGAAGTCGACGTGCTGACACTGACCGCCACGCCCATCCCCCGCACGCTGGGCATGTCGCTGGAAGGCATCCGGGATTTTTCCGTTATCGCGACCGCGCCGCAGAAGCGCCTGGCCATCAAGACCTTCGTGCGGCGCGAAGACGGAAGCACCATCCGCGAAGCGCTGCTACGCGAGCTGAAGCGCGGCGGCCAGGCCTACTTCCTGCACAACGAAGTGGAAACCATCCACAACCGGCGCGCCAGGCTGGAAGAACTGGTACCGGAAGCCCGCATCGCCGTCGCCCATGGACAGATGGGCGAACGCGACCTCGAACAGGTCATGAAGGGGTTCTACCAGCAACGCTTCAATGTGCTGCTCTGTACCACCATCATCGAAACCGGCATCGACGTCCCGACGGCCAACACCATCGTGATCCATCGGGCGGACCGCTTCGGCCTGGCACAGCTGCACCAACTGCGCGGACGCGTGGGCCGATCGCATCACCAGGCCTACGCCTACCTCCTCACGCCAGGGGAGGACGCCATCACCTCCAACGCCAAGAAGCGTCTCGAAGCGATCCAGGCCATGGAAGAACTCGGCTCGGGCTTCTACCTGGCGATGCACGACCTGGAGATCCGCGGCACGGGTGAAGTCCTGGGCGAATCGCAATCGGGCAACATCCAGGAAGTCGGTTTCTCGATGTACACCGATATGCTGAACGAGGCCGTGCGCGCCCTGAAAGCCGGGGAAGAACCCGACCTGGAAGCCCCGTTCGGCAAATCCTGCGAAGTCAATCTGCACGCGCCCGCGCTATTGCCGGCCGATTACTGCGCTGACGTCCATGCCCGTCTGGCGGTGTACAAGCGCCTTTCGCACGCGGACGGCGAGGACGACCTGATCCGCATCCAGGAAGAGCTGATAGACCGCTTCGGCAAGCTACCGGAATCCGCACAGACGCTGCTGGCCTCGCACCGCCTGCGGCTGGCCGCGCAGGCACTGGGGATCGTCAAGATCGATGCGAGCGAAACCCAGGCGCTGGTGCAGTTTGGACCCAACCCGCCGGTGGACTCCCTGCGCATCATCGAACTGGTGCAAAAGCAACGCCACATCAAGCTGGCCGGCCAGGACAAGCTGCGCGTCGAAATCAAGGGCCAGCAGATCCCGGCCCGCGTCGACGCCGTGCGCACCGTACTGCGGGCCCTGGCATGAACAACCCCGATATTTCCCTGGACATGAACCCACACCATCTCGTCATTCAATCCCCCGCCCTGGCCGCCGAACATTGCGAGCAAGTGGCCGCGCTGTCGCAGGCCCAGGGGCTGCACCGCCTGAGCGCGACGGCGGCGCGCCTGCTGGATGTACAGCACGACGACGCGACGCGCCAGGATGTACGGCAATGGTGCGAGGCCGCGGGCGTGGACTACGCCTTCGTGCCCAGGGGCAGCACCCTGTCGCAATGCAAGGTGCTGGCGATGGATATGGACTCTACCCTGATCAATATCGAATGCATCGACGAGATTGCCGGCGTGGCCGGGGTGAAGGACAAAGTGGCGGCCATTACGGAAGCCGCCATGCGCGGCGAAATCACCGATTTCTCGGAGAGCTTGCGGCGGCGCGTGGCCTTGCTCGCCAGCCAGCCGGCACAGGCGCTGGAACAGGTGTACCGCGATAAGCTGCGCCTGAATCCCGGCGCGGAGACCTTGATCGCATCGGCGCGCGATGCCGGCATCCGGATCCTGCTGGTATCGGGCGGGTTCACCTTCTTCACCGAACGCCTGCGCGAGCGCCTGGGCCTGGACGAAGCCCACGCCAATACGCTGGAGATCGTGGACGGCAGGCTGACCGGCCGGGTACTGGGCGACATCGTTGACGCGGCCGGCAAGGCCGAACGCCTGAGCGCGTTCGCGCGACGCCACGGCGCCGCGCCGCACCAGATCATCGCCATGGGCGACGGCGCCAACGATCTGAAAATGCTGGGGCTGGCCGGCTACTCCGTGGCCTACCACGCCAAACCCATCGTGCGCGAGCAGACGCGCTTCGCGCTGAACGTATCGGGCCTGGACGGCGTGCTGAACTGGTTCGAGCATTGACGCCTGCCCACCCGCCGCGCGCTGTCCGATCGCGCGCGGCACATCGAAACATCCGCGCCGGCGGGCACGGCATGCAAATTTGAAATTTGGAAGGGATCAGAGACTTCTGAACGACTTGCCCCCGAGACAAGACAAGAATATGGGACGGACCAACATTCGGTTCATTTCCCTTTCGGGGACAGTCGCAGGAGATCACGATGCCATACCCCACCGGTTACCAGACGTACAAGCAGCGCGAGCTGCAGGCAATGATGGCTTCCCGACACCGGGATCCTGCCTACATGGAGCGGCAGCGCAAGACCTTCGATACGGTTCTTGCCATGATGCAGGCCGCATTGGGCGGCCTGGATGTCGCAAGCCGCGAATGCCACGCCGTCGGCGGGTTCACCATCGAGGAAGCGAACAAGTGGCTCGATCTCTTCGAGCAGATCGCGCCCATCGTCGTGCAGATCCCCTTCGGCTACGGCCCGGTCAAAGGCGTGCCCGTGCTGGCGCTCAAAGGCGCGGCAGCGGCCGGAGTAAACCTTCCGCGGATTGGCAAGGTCGTGAACAATGCGGTGGAGGTTTCCGGTGCCACAGCCGTCGTGATGACGCCGATGGGATGGGTGGACAAAATCTCGCAGGCCTTCGCGGTGACGGGCTACGCGCATGGCGCCGCGACCTACGGATCGCATTTCGCGACCCCACTGGGTGTTAAAACCGCCCTATCGCCCACGCTGGCGAATCTGTTGAATCAGATCGCCCATTGGACCTCGACCAGCGCCAGCGGCTTTTCGCAATTCGCCGCGACATTCGCCTCCATGGGCTCGGTGTTCACGCACCTGATGGCGACACTGAAAGTGGCGCTCTCGTACAGCAGGCTCGACGGCATCCAGTCGGTGCTGGACCACTACCCCGACTGCGACTGCCAATGCCACCAATACACGCGGGAGCTCGTCAACATGAGCATGAATCCCGCCATGGATGCCGCGATGGGCCTGAACGTCATTACAGCCCCCATCCCCGCATGGAACATGATGCACAAGAAGGTCCACGCGGTCGCCAATAAATTCCGCGGTCCCGAGCACAGGACCCATCGGCATCCGTATGAGGTCGCCACCGGTTTACTGAAAGGCGCGCGGCAACCTTCCATGAACCACGGCTGCCGGACTGCCGGCGGCGCCGCCGGCGGACGATGCCCGGTGGCGCTGTTGGCCATCGCGACCTTGTTCGGCAATGGCAACCCCGCGAAGGGATACAAGGCCGCGGTGGCGGCGGTGCAGGCCAGCATCCCGGCCGGAGCCGACCGGCTCAAGGACAAAATCGGCTGATGCCGGGCAGGCATGGGGGACGAGGTCCGCCCGCCCCCCATGCGTCAATACCGCAGCGACGTCGTCAGGATGACCTGCCGGCCGGGTCCGTAATCCGCGTGATGCACGCCGTTGGTGCGCGAGAAGTACTCCTTGTCGGTCAGGTTCAATACGTTCAGCTGGAAGCTGAGATTGGGCGATACCTGGTAGGCCGCCATGGCATCGAAACGCCAGTAAGCCGGCATATAGACGCTGTTCGTGCCGCCGCCGGCCCCACCCTGGTTTCCGCCATAGGTCTTGCCGACGTAGTAAATGCCACCGCCGACGGTGAATTTCGGCAGAAGTTTGTAGGTATTCCACAGGCTGAAGCTGTTGCGCGGGGTGTTGGCCAAAGGGTCGCCCTGATTCACGCCGTTATAGGCGCCCTTGAGCAGCTCGCTGTCCATGAAGCTGTAGCCGCCGAATACATTCCACTTCGGCGTGACTGCGCCGGCGAAACCCAGCTCCAGCCCGCGCACGCGCGTCTTGCCGGCCTGCGCGAATACGCCCGGGTCGACCTCGATCTGCGCATCCGTCCGTTCGGTCTGGTACAGCGCCGCCGTCAACGTCAGTTTTTCGTTCAGCACATCCCACTTGGTACCCAGTTCGACCGTCCGGCTTTTTTCGGGATCCAGACTGCCGGTGGTTGCCGACAGGCTTTCCTGGTCGCCACCGCTGACCGTCGGCGGCGTGGAGGCCGTGGCATAGGACAAATAGATGCTGCCGTTGGGCGCCGGCTTGTACACGATCCCGGCCTGGTAGCTGAAGATATTCCAACTGCCATCGCTGCTTTGCGACGTGGTGGCGCCGCGTGGCAGGAAGTCCCCGTCGATGCGGTAGTTGTCGAACCGGCCGCCCAGGTTCAGGGACCAGCGGTCATTGAACTCGATCGTATCGAACGCGTAGACTGCGCGGGTATTGGACGTGGAATCGTTGCTGAGCGGCCCTCGCGAAATACTGCCCGACCAATTGTCATGCGGATCGGGATGATAAACGGGGGTGCAGTCCATCGCGCCGGCCGCGTACACCCCGGGGCAAAAGCTGCCGGCCGTCGTCGTGACGTTATAACTGGCGTTCTTGTTTCTTTCGCTGGTGAACTCGATGCCGATGTCATAGGTATGCTTGAGCGTACCCGTGTCGAACTTGCCGTACAGCTCGGTCACGTTGGATAGCAGGGTCGTCTGCTGCCAGCGCGATTTCAAGCCGCGTTGCATCCACCATTCGTTGGTCACGGGGTCGAAGCGCGCCGCGCCGCCGTCGCCGGGGTTGGTCAAGACGTAGTCGTTCAGCGTCTGCCCGTAGCGCGTCGCATTGCGTACCGTCGTGCGGTCGTTGAAATCGTGTTCGAACTCGATGGTGCCAATGTCGGATTTGTTCTTCTGGTAATCGCGGTCGAGCACGCCGTAGAACTTGTCCCGCCCCACATTCAGGATGCCGTCGCTGGTGTGCTTGCCCGGGATCTTGCTGGCCAGCGGCACGCCGTAGTCCGGCATACCGTCGGATTGATAATGGTAGTAGCTCAACGTGACGCGCGTCGGCGTTCCGAGGCCGAAAGACAGCGACGGCGCGACACCCCATTTGTCGTAATCGACCACGTTGCGCCCGGGCACGTTGCCCTTGCCATCCAGCAGATTCAGGCGGAAGGCGGAGTTGTCGTTGAACTGCCAATTGGCGTCCACCGTACCACGCCAGTACGCGTCGCTGCCCAGCCCGGCGTCCGCCTGGACGAAGGACCCCAGCTTGGGCTTCTTGCTGACGAGGTTGATGCTCCCTCCCCCCGATCCCCTGCCGCCATAAGCGGAGTCCGCCCCGCGAATGATCTCGACGCTCTCCACATTGAAGATCTCGCGGGTCTGCCCGCCCGGGTCGCGAATACCGTCAACGAAGATATTGCTGCCCGATGAGCTGCCGCGTATGAATGGGCGGTCGGCCAGGGGCTGGCCGCCTTCCCCCGCGCCGAAGGTGATGCCCGGCGAGTTCCGCAGGACATCCTGCAGCGAGGTCGCCGCCGTATCCTGGATCACGGTCTGCGGAATGATTTGCACCGACTTGGGGGTGTCCAGCAAGGGCGCAGTGAATTTCGTCGACGAGGATACCGGCACGTCGTAGAGGGAATCGCCTTCCACCTGTACCGGCGCCATTTCCGTAACCGGCGCGTTCTGGGCGGAAACCTGCGTGGCGATGAACAAGGCGGGACTGGCCAGTGCGACGGCCAGGGACTGCGTCAGCGTATTCAGCGAATACGACTCCTGCTGTTTCAAGGGGCTTCTCCGAGAAAGAACAATAATGACAATGATTCTTATTTGGATTTTTGTGCCGAATCATAGACAAACTTGTAGCCTCGAACAATGTTTATTAACCTTGTGAAGAAAATGTGGCGGTTGGGCGTCAGGTCTGTTGAGACGTTCGCCCACAGGACATTCAGCATCAAGTAAGCTTTTGCGCCACGTCCAGCGGCCACGTCGATGCGCGGCGCCGGTGGGTGCAGAATCCGCGATAAGCTGGAGCAACCCCATTCCGGGATCGGGAGATGCAAGATGGCCTGGCTGAAGCTCACGCGCCTGTGGGCACTACGCACCCGGGCGGACGCGATGACGCTATGGTTCGCCCTGCGCCACCCGGCAACGCCGTGGTACGCCAAAGCCTTGGCGATCCTGGTGGTCGCCTATATCCTCAGCCCGATCGATCTGATACCGGACTTCATTC